>QHWF01000494.1 GCA_003222455.1 Acidobacteriota bacterium | reverse complement strand
GACTCGAAGCGGGGGAGTACGCTCTTGCTGTTCGGGCGATCGGCTTCGACCTGGAGACTCCTGCGGTGTCGCTCGTCGCCCAAAAAACGACGACCGCCGATTTGAAACTTCGCAAGACACGCGATCTCGCCTCGCAGCTCACGAACGCGGAGTGGCTGGCGAGCTTCCCCGGCAGCGACGAGGAGAAAGCGTCGGTGCGCGGATGCGCGCACTGCCACACGCTGGAACTGGTGACACGGTCGCGCCACGATGCGCATGGATTTGTCGCCGTCATCGAGCGAATGTCCGGGTACCCGCCGCTCGCCTTTCCGTTGATGCCGCAGAGAACGCCTGCGCCGCGGATCGGCGGCGGACCGGTGGCCGCCGAGCGACAGCAACAGGCGTGGCGGCGTCAGGCGGAATACCTGAGCGGCGTCAATCTGAGCGCCGGGCAGTGGACCTATCCATTCAAGACGCTGCCTCGCCCGAAGGAGAACGCCACGCGAGTCATCTACACGGAATACGATCTGCCCGCGCGAACGAGGCAGCCGCACGACGTGATCGTCGACTCGGCAGGAATGGTGTGGTACGCCAGCTTCGGCGAACAGATCCTGGGGAAGCTCGATCCCGCAACCGGCAAGGTCACCGAGTATCCCGTGCCGGTGCTGAAGCCGGCCGCGCCGAAGGGGATTCTCGGCATGCGGTTCGACGAAGACCAGAATCTGTGGCTTGCGCTGCAATTCCAGGGAGGCATTGCCAGATTCGACAGGAAGACGGAGACGTTCCAGACGTGGAGTCTGCCGCCGGAACTGAATGGCGACCACGTGCAGGTGAATCAAGTCAGCCCGGACCGCCACCACGTCGACGGCAAGATCTGGCTGCAGGACGCAGGCACGTATACGGTCCTGCGTCTCGATATCCGATCCGGCAAGTTCGAGGTCTTCGAGCCCTACAAGATTCCGCGGCCGAACGTGTACGACGTGATACCCGACTCCGCGAACAACGGGTACTTTCTCCCGCTGGGCAGCGAGGAGGTCGGAAGAATCGACGCGAAGACTGGAACCATCACGATGTACAAGACGCCCACGCCTGGTTCAGGGCCGCGCCGCGGCATGATGGACTCGCAAGGCCGCCTGTGGTTTGGCGAGAACCGCGCCGATCGCATCGGCATGTTCGATACGCGAACCGAGCGCTTCCAGGAATGGCCCGCGCCGACTCCAGGTGCCTGGCCCTATGATGTGACCGCGGACCGCAACGGCGACGCATGGTCCGGTGGCGAGTACAACGATCGCATCCTTCGCCTCAATCCGAGGACGGGCCACATCACCGAGTACCTCCTTCCACGACACACCAACGTCCGCCGGGTGTTTGTCGACAATTCGACAACCCCGGTGACGTTCTGGGTGGGCAACAACCACGGCGCGTCCATCCTCAAGCTGCAGCCGCTCGACACGCCGGCGCTGTCGGACGGTCGCTGACTTTCAGCATTAGCCGTGGCGGGTCCTGTCCGCGAACAGCCCCGTCCGAGCCACCCCACCGCGCAAAGTCCGCGCGGCGGGGCCCCGGGGTGCTCGGCGAACAGCGCTTGTCACGGCTCACCCCTGCGCGCCCGGCGGGGCGGGGTCCCCAACGCGGCACCCGCGTTGGGGTGCCGAGGCGCCCCGTTCGCGGCCACCCGCGAGAGGCTAATATGATTCGTTTGCCGCATCCTCGTCGGTGTTGACGTCGACCTCTCCGGGGGCTTGTTTTCTTGGGAGACTGGCTCACGCCGAGAGATGTCGCGCCACGAACGGGATGCCGCGCCTGCCCCAGAATGAATGCTCGTCCGGGAACGCCTCCTGTTCGACACGGTCGGCCGCCCCGAACACGCGGTAGATTTCCCGCACGTGATTGAAGCTCTCGATGCTCGCGGCGATCGGGAAGATGTTGTCCTTTTCCCCCGACTCCACGAACAGCGGGCGAGGCGCGATGAGCCCCGCGATGTCGTGCATCTCTGCCCAGTTCAGAATCCCCGGGACGTAATTGTCGACGCAGTGCGCCAGGCTCCCGACACTGTCCCGGAACGTGTTCAGGTAACCGCTCACCAGTGCGACTCGAATCCGCGGCTCGAGCGCCGCGGAGAAGGCGGTGACCATGCCGCCGCCCGAGATGCCCACACACCCGCCACCCGATCAACGTTTCGCCGATCAGCATCGCACCTCCGCCGACCGGCTCGCATGCTTTGAAGGACAGACCATGGCCGGCGTTGATAGCGTCCCGCCGGCATCCGAACCCCATGGGTTCGATGGCCAGCGCGGCCAGGCCGGCTTCCGCCACCTGAATGGCGAAGTCGTGCTGGTAACCAGGCTTGTCCGTCCGCTCGCGTCCCTGTTCGTCGATGCCGACGATGTCGTCTACGCCGCGGCCGTGGCCGGGCACGCAGATCATGGTCGCCGCGGGCGTCGGTGCCGCCGGAAGCAGCAGATAGCCGAGCACGCTGACGCCGGGGCCGCTGTCGAACACGATCTTTTCGCGCCGGTACCCCGGGAACGTGCGCGTGTCGAGTGGTGATCGGCCGGAGCGGCTCGCGCTGTGACGGGAAGCCGCCGACAAGCTCCGTCAGCTTCGCCCGCAGCGTCTTCTGCCAATCTTCGGCCTCGGTGCGGGTGCGGGCCTGGAATCGAAGACGGCGCGGCGCCTGCGTATAGCGATCGCGCGCATACGCCACCGGATCGAATCGGCGATCCTCGAGGCCCTTCGTGATGCCGGTCAGCGGACCGATGTAGCCGGACGAGGGCGCCGCCTGGGCGTCGAGCCGCCTGCTGCGCACGGTCGACAACGTTCCCAGGGTTGCGGCCATTCCTGCGAGCTCGCGGCGAGTGATTTTTCGCATAGGAGCTTCCCGCCCCCGAATTTCCGGGCAGTATACAGCGGGAACCGGCGGCCTTGAAGGCGTGTGAACATGTACGAATACGCCGCCATCCCCGGGACCATCGCATGCGGGTGGATGTCGGATCGCGTGTTCAAGGGGCGCCGCGCCCCGGCGACCATTCTCTTCATGTCGCTGACGCTCGTCGCCGTCGTCGTCTACTGGTTGAACGGATCCGGTCCGATCTGGATCGATTACGCGGCGCTCATCGCGATCGGGTTTCTCATTTACGGCCCGATCATGATCATCGGACTGCACGCGCTCGATCTCGTGCCGAAGAAGGCCGCCGGAACCGCCGCCGGGTTCACCGGCTTTTTCGGATACGTGTTCGGATCGGCGATTGCCGGAAGTGGAGTCGGGTGGATCGCCGATCGGTGGGGATGGAACGGTGTGTTCGTGGCGATGGTGGCGTGCTGCATCCTGACCATCGTGTTCAGTGCGATGACGCTCGGTCACAAAGCGGAGAGCACCAGCCGGGGCTAGGCGCCGCACGATGGAACGCAAAGGCCGCGAAGGCCGCTAAGAAATAACTGCACTTACTATCATTTACTGTCATTTACTGTCCTTCTTTGCGGCCTTAGCGGCCTCTACGTTCGATCGTGACCAGGTTGCATCATATTCCGTAATGGGAATATAATCTCCTGGTGCCTCGCGCCGCGAGCTCATCCGACGTCTTCAATGCGGTTGCCGAACCCCGCCGGCGCGACATCCTGGTGTACCTCGCACTCCGCGAGCGGCCGGTCGGCGACGTCGTGGCGTGGCTGGGCGTGGCTCAGCCCTCGGTGTCGAAGCATCTCAAGGTGCTCCGCCACGTCGGCCTCGTCCATGTCCGGCGGGAGGGACGCCAGATGTTCTACCGCACCAACGTAGAAGCGATCAGGCCGCTTCACGAGTGGACGAAGACGTTCGAGCATTTCTGGCGCCATCAACTGGCGCGCGTCAAGGAGCGAGCTGAAGGAAACCCTTAACCGAATAGCCGTCCGAACGGCTGGATTCCGACGCAGGAGGGAAACCGTGATGCTGACCGCACCGACACTCGAGAGCCTTACCTTGAATGTGACGCAGGAAATTCATGTCCGTGCCGCCGTGGACGCCACCTTCGACGCGCTGCTGGAGCAGATGGGGCCCGGCAACGAAACGCCTGACGGGAAGCCGCTGCCGATGACCATCGAAGCGCGGCCCGGCGGCCGCTGGTTCCGCGATCTGGGTAATGACGACGGTCATTTCTGGGGACACGTGCAGGCGATCAAGCGACCCACGCTGCTCGAGATCACCGGACCGCTGTTCATGTCGAATCCGGTCGTCTCGAACGTGCAGTACCGCTTGAAAGAGACCGACGGCGGGACGGTGATCGCGTTCCGCCACACGGCGTTCGGGTTCGTCCCGGACGAGTACAGGGAGGGCGTCGGACGCGGCTGGACGGCGCTGCTCGACCGGATTCGGAACCGGGCCGAAGCCAATCGGAACAAACGCTGAAAAACAAGGAAAACCGACAAGGAGGACCATCATGTCGATGATCGAAGGCTTGCTCCAGGAGCTCGAGCAGGAAGCGCAGACCACGCGGCGGGTTCTCGAGCGCGTGCCCGAGAATCGTCTCGGCTGGAAGCCGCACGACAAGTCGATGTCGCTCGGTCAGCTGGCGTTGCATGTGGCGACCATTCCCGGCGCCATCGCCGAAATCTCGCAGCAGTCGCCCTTTTCAGTGCCCCAGTTCACCCAACCGAGCGCCGCGAGCGCGGCGGAGCTGATTCCGGCCCTCGAACAGAGCGTGGCGAAAGCGCGGGAGATTGTCGGTTCGATGAATGAAGCGGACCTGGCGAAAACCTGGCGCGTGGTGGACGGCGACAGGGAAGTGATGGCGCTTCCGGTTCGCGCGGTGCTGCGATCGATCATGTTGAACCATTGGTACCACCACCGCGGGCAGCTGTCAGTCTATCTCAGACAGGTGGGCGTGCCGGTGCCGTCCATCTACGGCCCGAGCGCCGACGAGAATCCGTTCGCGGCGCGATCCGCTTCGGCCGCGACTGTGTAAGTGCGTCCCACTAAGTGACGCCGCCACGGCACGACATTCAACGCAGAACCCGCAGAACTCGCAGAACAATACCGATTTTCTCTGCGGTTTCCGCGAGTTCTGCGTTGATCGTCGTGACTAGAATCCCAGATGATCGGGAAAGGTCTCACGTGATGTCGAGCCGTGTGGCGACCGCCGCGAACGCCGGCGTGGGACCTTCCCAGTGCAGATCGTCGACCGACTCGAATAACGGTATGTCGGTGCGAAGCGTCGCCAGCGTTCGAAACAGAAACGCATGCTCGCGCTGGCGGGCCAGCGTGTCGGCCAGCCTGCCGGCTTGTGCGGCATTCACGCTCCACGTCCGCCAGTCGTTCGGAATCCCTTCCAGATGGCCGTACTTCGCCAGTACGGCGGCGGTTGACTTCGCGCCCCAGCCCGGCAAGCCTGGATAGCCGTCCGCCGCGTCGCCCACCAGCGCCAGGTAATCAGGGATCGAGGCCGGCGGCACGCCGAACTTCGCGATCACGCCGGCCTCGTCGCGCAGGGTGCGCGATCGCCGATTCAACTGCACGACTCGCGTGCCGCGCACGCATTGCGCGAGATCCTTGTCCGGCGTGCAGATCATGACGCGATCGACGCGGGCGTCACGGGCTGCCGCCGCCGCCGCGGCCGCCAGCGCATCGTCGGCTTCGAACTCCACCATCGGCCAGACGACGACGCCCATCGCGGTGAGCGCACGTTCGAGGAGGGGAAACTGCGCCAGCAGATCGGGATCGATGCCGGCGCCGGTCTTGTACCCGGGCCAGAGGTCGTTCCGAAACGATTCGATCACGTGATCGGTCGCGACGGCGATATGCGTCGCGCCCGCGGTAATCATCCCGAGCACCGACGTGAGCACACCGCGCACGGCGGCAACTTCACCGCCGTCCGGATCCTTCGCGGACGGGAGCGCATAGAAGTGCCGGAACAGCTCGTAGGTGCCGTCGATGAGATGAACGTCCAATCCGCGCTCCAGCCGATCCGTGCTGATCGGAGTGCCTCATGGTACGCTGATGGCTGGATTTAACGAAGCGCCGCCTCAAACCAACATGCACTCTTCCTTTCGCAGCATCGGACTGCCGGAGTTGGTCATTCTGTTCCTGATCGCCCTGATCCTCTTCGGACCCCGGGCGTTCGGTCCAGGCGGACCTTTCTCGAAGTGAGCTCGTCTCAAGCAGGCCCGGCTTACGACGAATACCTCGAACCGCCGAGCCATCCGCTGCGGTGGTGATCGGAGTCGAGCGACAGCTTCTTGAGCAGCGAGTCGTCGCTCAGAATCCGCCCGGCGCCCACGACGACCGCCGACAGCGGATCCTCGACGAGCTGCACGGGCAGGCGCGTTTCCTGGTGAATGCGACGATCCAGGCTGCGGAGCATCGATCCGCCGCCGCACAACGAGATGCCCCGATCGTAGATGTCGGCCGAGAGCTCCGGCGGCACCTGATCGAGACCCTCTCGCACCGCGCGGAGGATGATCTTCAGCGGCTCGGCCAGGGCTTCGCGCACTTCCGCGTCGGAGATGGTGATGCGCTTCGGCACGCCTCTTCCGAGATCGCGGCCCTTGACCTCCATCGTGAGCGGCTGGTCCAGCGGCAGCGCCGATCCGACGGTCAATTTGATCTCTTCCGCGGTGCGCTCGCCGATGAGCAGGTCGTGATGCTTCTTCACATATTGAATGATCGCATCGTCCATGGCGTCGCCGGCGACGCGCACCGAGCGGCTGTAGACGACGCCGACGAGCGAGATCACGGCGACGTCGGTCGTGCCGCCGCCCACGTCGATGATCATGTTGCCCGCCGCTTCGGTCACCGGCAG
>QHWF01000021.1 GCA_003222455.1 Acidobacteriota bacterium | reverse complement strand
ATCCTTCGTCCGTCGTGGCGCGCCTCACGCGATCGACGGACGAAACACCCAAACCGGGAGACGCATCGCTGGCGCGGTCGAGCACCACCGTCATCGGGTCGCGTGCCGACGCCATGGCCGGCGCCGCGTCCGAGGCGAGTGCTCGGGGATACCGTGTGGTGACGATGGACGAGCCGATTACCGGTGAGGCACGCCTGGCCGGCATCGCGCATCTGCGGGCGGCGATGGCGAAGGCGCACGGCCTGCCGCGTCCCGTGTGCGTGATTTCAAGCGGTGAAACCACGGTTCGCGTCACCGGAAGCGGGAGAGGCGGACGAAACCAGGAGCTCGCCCTCGCGATGGCCGAACCGCTCGCACGGAGCGCCGGGCCGGCGCTGGCTGCGAGCATCGGGACCGACGGCATCGACGGCCCGACCGATGCCGCCGGCGCGCTCGTGGACGCGACGACGCTCGAACGTGCCCGCGCGCGGGGACTCAGTCCCGATCGGTTTCTCGCCGAGAACAATGCCTACGCGTTCTTCGCGGCCATCGGCGATCTGATTCACACCGGCCCGACCGGCACGAACGTCGGCGACCTTCAGGTAATTCTGTTAGCCTAAATCCAATGTACTCCCGCGATCAGGTGCTCGCGCTCATGCGTGACCGCGTGCATCATCCCGCCGCCATGCGGGAGCTTCTTCAGGTTCTCAAGGTGCCGCGCGACGAGCGGACCTCGTTCAAGCGCCACGTCAAGTCGCTGGTGTCCTCGGGCGATCTCATCCAGATTCGTGGCCATCGGTTCGGGCTGCCCGAGAAGATGGATCTCTATGTCGGCCGCCTGCAGACGCATCAGGCCGGCTACGGCTTTGTCACGCCGGAGCGGCCGCTCGACGCCGGCGGCGACATTTACATCTCCGGCCCCCATCTGAACGAAGCGATGCACGGTGACCGCGTCGTCGTTCGCATCGAACGCATCAAGGAGGGCGGCCGCGCCGAAGGACGCATCATCCGAATCCTCGAGCGCCGCAACGAATGGATCGTCGGCCGATATGATCGCGGCGATGCCGGAATGGGCTACGTCGTACCGTTCGACCGGCGGGTCCTGATGGACATCTTCGTCCCGCCCGGTCAGGAGGGCGGCGCATCGCCCGGCGACATGGTGGTCGTCGAGCTCACGCGCTGGCCCACCTCGACCCGCGGCGCGATCGGCCGCGTGGCCGAAGTGCTCGGAGACATCGACGCTCCGGGCGTCGATACCGAGATCATCATCCGCAAGTACGGCATTCCTGACGCGCATTCGAATGAGGCGACGACCGAAGCCGTTCGTCTCGGCGGCTCGGTCTCGGAGCGGGACCTCCGGGGCCGTACGGATTTTCGGACCCTTCCGACGGTGACGATTGACGGCGAGCACGCCCGCGACTTCGACGACGCGATCACGATCAGCCGGCTGCCGAACGGCCATTTCTGGCTGGGTGTGCACATCGCGGACGTGTCGCATTACGTGCAGGAGGGCAGCGCGCTGGATCGCGAAGCGTACGAGCGCGGAACCTCGGTGTACTTTCCGGAGCGCGCGGTGCACATGTTTCCAGCCGAGCTCGCCACCGGCTTGTGCAGTCTGAATCCGCATGTCGATCGGCTGGTGCAGTCGTGCCTGATGGAGGTGGATCGCCGGGGACAGGTAGTCCGCAGCGAGTTTCACGACGGCGTGATCAACAGCGACGAGCGGATGACGTACACCGCTGTGAACGGGATCCTGACCGACCAGGATCCCGGGCTGCTGAAGCAGTACGCCGCGCTCGTGCCGATGTTCGAGCAGATGCGCGAGCTGTTCCTGATCCTGAACGACGCACGGCGGCGGCGCGGCTCGATCGATTTCGATCTGCACGAGGCCGAACTGATCATGGACGAAGGCGGGATGGTCGAGGACATCATCGCGCTCGAGCGCAACGTGGCGCACCGGTTGATCGAAGAGTTCATGCTGCTCGCGAACGAGACGGTGGCGACCTATCTCGAGGCGCAGAACGTGCCGGCGCTCTACCGGATTCACGAAGAGCCCGACATCCTGAAGGTTGCCAAATTCGAGGAGTTCATCTCGGGGTTCGGATACAGCCTTGCCGCGCCGGCCGGCGCCCTGCGCCCGCGACATTTTCAAAAGCTCATCGAGCGGATCGAAGGGAAACCCGAGCAGAAGCCGATCGCGTATCTGATGCTCCGCACGATGCAGAAGGCGCGCTACGCCGCGGAGAACCTCGGTCATTTCGGCCTGGCCGCCTCGAGCTACACGCACTTCACGTCGCCGATCCGGCGCTATCCCGATCTGGTGGTGCATCGCGCGCTCCGCGCCGCGCGTCACGGGCTCGTTTCCGACGCGGTTCGCGAGGACATGACCGAGGAGCTGCCGGAAGTTGCCCGGCACACGTCGGAAATGGAGCGGCGGGCCGATGATGCCGAACGCGAGCTGGTGCAATGGAAAAAGGTGAAGTTCATGGCCGACAAAGTCGGCGATGAATTCGAGGGCTACGTGACGGGCGTGGCGGCGTTCGGGCTCTTCGTCGAGCTCATCGAGCATTTCGTCGAAGGTCTCGTGCATGTGTCGACGATGGCCGACGACTACTACCGGTTCGTCGAAAGCGCGCACCTGCTTCGCGGCGAGAACACGCACAAGGTGTATCGCCTCGGCGACAAGATCAAGGTGCAGGTGATCCGGGTCAACATGGAGGTGCGCCAGGTCGATCTGGGACTGGTCGAGATCCTCGAACGGGTGCGTGAAGGCGAACGCGGGCCGCGCCGCAGCAAGGCGGCGCCGAAGTTCGAGAAGAAACGGAGGCAGCGGCCGGGCCGGCGGGAAAGAATACAAGGACACAAAGGGGGCGAAGGACACAAAGGGGACGGAGGATACAAACGGCGGAAGCGCTAGGGATGGTGGTGGAGTTTCATTTGTCAGACACGCTCCTGACATTCAGGAAAGCCTTCCAGCAGGGCTGTTCCTTTGTGTCCTTTGTGACCTTTGTGTCCTTGGCTTGATTGATGTCAACGAAATCGGTCGTCGTTGGAACCGCCGGTCACATCGATCACGGCAAGAGCGCCCTGGTGCTGGCGCTCACCGGCACCGACCCCGATCGACTCAAAGAAGAAAAGGCCCGCGGGATCACCATCGATCTCGGTTTCGCGCACGCGATCATCGCGGGGATCAACTTCGCGTTCGTCGATGTTCCCGGCCACGAGCGATTCGTGAAAAACATGCTCGCCGGCGCCGGCGGCATCGACCTCGTCGTGCTCGTGGTGGCGGCGGACGAATCGGTGATGCCCCAGACGCGCGAGCATTTCGACATCTGCCGGCTGCTCCGCGTCCGATCCGGGCTCGTGGCGTTGACGAAGTCCGATCTCGCCGAGGCCGAGACCCTCGAGCTCGCCCGACTGGAAGTGCGCGAGCTCGTCGCCGGCTCGTTTCTCGACGGAGCACCGATTGTTCCGGTGTCGGCGAAAACCGGCGACGGCCTCGATGCGTTCCGCCGTGCGCTCGTCGAGGTGGCGTCGCACACGGCGGGACGAAACACGGACGGCGCGACGCGGCTCCCGATCGACCGCGTGTTCTCGATGAAGGGTTTCGGCACGGTGATTACCGGGACGCTCGTGTCCGGGCGAATCGCCACCGATCACGAGTTGATGCTGCTGCCGGGGGAACGGCTGGTGAAGGTGCGTGGCGTGCAGGTGCACGGGGAGCGGAAGGCGGAAGCGGTCGCGGGGCACCGGACGGCGGTGAACCTGAGCGGAGTCGATGTCGGCGACATCGCCCGGGGACAGGATCTCGTGACGCCGGGCGCGTTCGAGGAGACGCGCGTGGCCGACGCCGTCGTGGAACTGCTGCCGGATGCGAAGCCGTTGAAGCACGGCGCCCGGGTGCGGTTTCATCAGGGCACTGCCGAAACCCTCGGGCGTATCGCCATCGTGGGGCCGCTGCCGTCGGCGGCGGCGCGCGGCGTGCCAGCCATCGAGCCGGGATCGCAGGCGTTCGTACGGCTTCGCCTCGAGCGCCCGACTGTCCTCACGCGCGGCGATCGTTACATCCTGCGGGCCTATTCGCCGGCGGTGACGATCGCCGGCGGCGCCATCATCGACCCGCGGCCGCCGAAGACGGCGACGCGCACCGAGACGGCGCTGGCACGCTCCCGCCGGCTCGCGATCGATCCGGCGGCCGATCGCGCCGCGGTCGAGCTCGCCGGCGCAACGGCGATGATCGATGCGGCCGCCGCGGCGGGCATGCCGGTACCGTCGCTCACGACGCGCGCCGCCATCGATCCCGTGGCGCTCGACGCTCGTATCGACGCGCTCGTCCGGGCAGGCGCTGCGCTTCGCGCTGGCGGAGTCCTCGTCGCGCCGGCGATCGTCGCGGATCTGAAAACGCGGATTGTCGCGGTCCTGGCGGAGCATCATCGCGCCCAGCCGCTCGCCGAAGGCGTGCCGCGGGAAGAGTTGCGCGACCAGCTGTTCGGCCGCGGTCATGCCGACGTGTTCGCGCGTGCGCTCGACGACCTCGTCACCGAGAAGAAGATCGTCGTCCGCGACCGTGTGGCGCTGGCGACCCATCGCGTGGAGTTGTCACCGGAAGAGACGCGGGCGCGCATCGCGATCGAGCGGGCGTTTCGACAGGCCGGTCTCAAGCCGCCCGATGCCGGCACGATCGCGGCGGAGGCCGGAGTGTCGGCCGCCGTTGCCGACCGGGTGCTCAAGCTGCTACAGCGGCAGAAGGTGCTCGTGCGGCTCGACACGCTGTTGTTTCACGACGAAGCGTTGAAGCGCTTGAAGGCGGAGGTGGCGGCGTTGAAGACGACGGCGGGCACCGGCGCACGGATCGACGTCGCCACATTCAAGGAGCGGTTTGGTGTGACGCGGAAGTTCGCGATCCCGTTGCTCGAATATCTGGATCGCGAGCGTCTCACCCGGCGTGTCGGCGACTCTCGGGTGATCCTGTGATCACTCCCCGTCCTTCATGCCTTCTTTGAAGTTCTTGACCGAGCTCCCGATGCCACGCGCGAGGCCGGGCAGGCGGTTTGCTCCGAAAATCAACACCACGATGAAGAGGATGATCAGCAGCTCAGGCAGTCCAAGTGAACCAAACATATGAAGCTCCCCCGGTTTGAGCGCAGTGAAACCGCCCTCATTGTACCACTGATTGTGCTGGCCGTCGGGGCTGCTTCACGCGTTTATGGCCAGTTTACGTCGGGAATCAACCTGGTCGAGGTTTATGCCAGTGTCTCCGATCATCACGGCGACCCGCTGATCGGCCTGACTGCTGACGATTTTCGCGTGGTCGAGGACGGCGTTCCGCAGACGATCAGGACGTTTGCGGCCGGCGAGTTCCCGCTCGCCGTCGGCATCGGCCTCGACCGCAGTTTCAGCATGGGCGGCAAGTCCGATCGGCTGGCCCTGGCCAAATCGGCGGCGCGGACGTTCGTCGGCGCGCTGCGGCCCGACGATCAGGTGATGGTGATGGCCATCGGCAGCGAGACGTCGGTCGCTGCGCCGCTGTCGACCGATCACGGACGCGCCCTCGCCGCCATCGATCGACTCGACGCCTGGGGAACGACACCGCTGTACGATGCGACGATCGCGGCCATCGGAGCGATCGAACCGGCGAACGGGCGTCGAGCGCTCGTGCTGCTGTCAGACGGTACCGACCGTTACAGCGCGGTCTCGGCCGCCGACCTGGTGGAGCAGGCGCGGCGGCGCGACGTGCTCGTGTACCCGATCGCGATCGGCACCACGCGCCCGCCTGTGTTCGCCGAGCTCGCCACGGCAACCGGCGGCCGGTCGTTCTTCGCCAGGGAGCCGCGTGAGCTCGCATCGACGCTGGCGGCTATCGCGCGCGAGCTCCGCTTTCAGTATCTGCTCGGGTACGTACCGTCACGCCATTCCGACCAGTCATCGTGGCATTCGATCGAGGTGAGCGTCGATCGACCCGACGCGCGCGTCCGGGCACGGGACGGATACTTCTCACGGTGACGCTGACTGCTCGTGTCACGCTGAGCTGCGCCTGTTCGATGACTGCACTTGTCCAAAATGCAACCACGAAGATCACGAAGACACGAAGGACACGAAGAAGAGAAGCCAAATTGTATTTTCTTCGTGGGCTTCGTGTCTTCGTGGTCTTCGTGCTATTGATGCTGCTGATTATCCTGATGCTGCTGAAAGCAGACGACGGTGCAGCGCCTGCTGATTATCCTGATGCTGCTGAAAGCAGGCGACCGTTCAACGCGCGGCGAGTAACGAACGCCACGCGAGTCCGAACTCGAGAGTGCCGAGCAACCGCCACTTGAGCGTGGCGTAACGTTGCCGCCCGGCGATGAGATCCGCCATGACCCGGCGGATCGCGGCGCTCTCGGCTAACGCACAGGCGATCAGGTCGGTGAACTGCGGCCGGAAGAACCCGGCCTGCAGCCGGGCCGCATGTGCCAGTTCGGCAAGCGCTTCGTCGCGGACCCGGGCGGAGTAGTGTTCCGTCGGATCCCCCGTGGCCAACGACTCCGCCGCCCATTGTCCCGAGGCGAGCGCGAAGAAGATCCCTTCGCGCGAGATCGGGTCGACCAGGCCGGCGGCGTCGCCGACGAGGCACCATCGCGGTCCGGCGACGGCGAGCGCCTCGAGATCGGGACGTGCGAGCGAAGGAATCGGCCACGAATACGGTCGCAGCGTGGCGCCTCGAGCGATGCCGGTTCGCTCGGTCCACTCGGCGACCGTCCGTCGCAGGGAGCCTGCCGGAATACCGCTGTCAGCCGGCGCGCAGATCCCGATCGCCAGGTGATCGGGACGCGGAAACGACCAGATGTAGCCCGGCGGATCCGAGACGAGCTCGATCACGATTTCATCGCCGGTCACGCCGTCTGCGAAAAACCCGGTCGCAATCGACAACTGATCGCGTCGAAACACGTGGGTGACGCGGCGTCGCACGAGGCTGTTCGGACCATCGGCGCCGATCACGAAATCGGCGCGGTGCCGGCTGCGGGTGGTTGTGATAGTGACGCCGTCTTCGCCGACCGACACATCGACGGCTCGCGCGCGCTCGTGGACGGCCCCGGCGCGAACCGCCGCGGCCAGGAGCGCCCCGTCGAACTGGTTGCGGCTCGAGACGACGAGGCCATGGCCATCGAGCGGCACGGCGACGTCACGGCGACAATGGCGCTTCTGATCGAGATGTGCACGCGTCATGAATCGGGCGGACCGGATCGCGACGGCATCCATGCTGCGCGGATCGACCATGTCCTCGGCGAGTGCGAGGGCGCGTCCCGTGATGCCGCCGCCGCACGGCTTCTCACGCGGGTGCGACGGATCGAACAGCACAACCCGCGCTCCACGCCGCGCGAGATCGTATGCGGCACGCGCGCCGGCAGGCCCTGCGCCGACGATGGCGATGTCTGTTTTCACGGGATCTGACCGATCAACGTGCTAGATTAATTATGGCGCGATCGATCCTCGTGTCGTCCGCGTCCCGTTAGCAGGCTGCTGAAAAACGCAGCCTGAGGTCGGCGCCTTTTTCAGCGACCGGCCAGGAGCGTGTCCGAGTCACTGATGCCGCCACACGCCACGACATTCAATGCAGAAACGGCAGAACTGGCGGAACAACACACGTGTTCTCTCCGGGTTCCGCGCGTTCTGCGTTGATCGCCGTGGCTGGAGCGATGAACAACATGATTGAGGCTGGCGCGAAACTCTTCACGGTCGGCGTGTTTCAGGATGCGGCCTGGGCGGCCAAAGGCCTGGACGCGCTGAAGCAGGCGGGCTTTCCTCCCGAGTCGCTCACCGTGCTCGCGAAGGACGGGCCGGAGGCGGCGGCGCTGATCGAAAGGATGCTGGGTGGCGCCGGGGATCGAATCGAAGTTCCTGGCATTGGCATGGTCATCGCACGCGGCGCGCTCGTCGCGGCGCTTCAAGGCACCGAGCGCGGCCTGACGAAGCAGGGAATGGCGGCGACGATGAAAAGTGTTGGTTTTCAGTCGCATGACGGCCGCATTTTCGAGACGCTCACCGGCCGGGGTGGCGTCCTGGTGGCCATCCACAGCGATCCGCGAGCCGCCGACGCACTCGCCGTACTGCACTCGTACGGTGGCGGCAACGCCGCCATCGGCGCTTGGACCGGCAGGCTTTGAGGACACCCCGGCCGAAGGGAACGTCGCGGCGCCCAACGAAATACACCAGCGTGCCGAGGCATTCCTTTTGCAGTTGCACTCCTGAAATACGTGAGCGAGAATATTTCGACCGGCATCCCGTTCCAAATGGCTGATACCGCCCCAGCAGTGGGGGTCACGAACACTTCCGTTGGGCACCTCTCTGTCCATATCGAAGGCGATCATCCCGCGGAGACTCCGTTTCTCTTCGAACAACAGGAGAAACGCTTCGCGCCTGCTGCCGTTGCGTCGCTGGGCACGCACGTCGTGATGACGGTGGTGATGATCCTCCTCATCAGGTACGCGCCCACTCCCACGACCTCTGCGGCGGTCCTCCGCGAGCAACCGAACTCGCACATCGTGTGGTTGACCGAGCCCGGTCCGGGCGGCGGTGGCGGTGGCGGCGGGAACCGGATGAAAGAACCGCCGCGCGCGGCCGAACTGCCGGGCAAGGACAAAATTACGGTCCCTGTCACGAAGCCGCCGAAGCTCGAAGTTCAACAGCAGGTCAAAAACGAGCCGAATCCGATCGAGCAACTCAATATTCCGGCAAAAACGTCGGCGGCGGCCCTCGACTCACTGCCGGGCGCGATCGACGCGCCTCCGGGACCGCCCACGGTGTCGCAGGGATCGGGGGTCGGCGGCGGCGCGGGCACCGGTATGGGCACGGGAGTCGGGCCGGGTCGGGGATCCGGGCTGGGCGAGGGATACGGCGGCGGCACCGGTGGCGGCGCGTTCCGTCCGGGTAATGGCGTGACGACGCCGAGCGTTGTCAAAGAAAAGCGACCGAATTACACGTCGGACGCGATGCGTGCCAAAGTCCAGGGTACCGTGCTGCTCGAATGCGTCGTGAACCCGGACGGCGCTGTCGGCGATATTCACGTGGTCCGCTCGCTCGATCCGACCTTCGGCCTCGACGAGGAGGCGATCAAGGCGGCGCGTGAGTGGAAATTCAAGCCGGGCACCCGGCTCGGTCAGCCGGTTCCTGTGCTCGTGACGATTGAGCTGACGTTTACGCTGCGGTAGAGTTTGTCCGACTAACTGAGACAGCCCTGGAACGCAAAGGCCGCGAAGGCCGCTAAGGAATGCTGTCCTTTCTTTGCGTCCTTTGCGGCCTCTGCGTTCAATCGTGATGTTCCACTCGGGCCGGCTCCAAGGCAGAGCCCGGCAGTTTTTGGCTACGGGGCTCCCGAATCGATCGATCGGAATTCCAAACCTGGAATTCCGATTTCAGATTTAGTACATCCCGCCCATGCCGCCCGCACCCGGGGCCGGAGCTTCCTTCTTCTCCTCGGGGATCTCCGAGACCAGCGCCTCGGTAGTGAGCAGCAGCGCCGCAATGGACGACGAGTTCTGGAGTGCCGAGCGCACGACCTTCGCCGGGTCGATGACACCGGCCGACACCAGGTTCTCGTACTTCTCGGTGAGGGCGTTGAACCCCTCTTCCTCCTTCATCTCGCGCACCTTCTGCACGACGATCGAGCCTTCGTGGCCGGCGTTCGTCGCGATCCAGCGCAGGGGCTCCTCGATGGCCCGGGCCACGATGTTGACGCCGATGCGCTGATCGCCTTCGAGCTTCAGGTTGGCCAGCGAACGTGCGGCGCGGATGAGGGCGACGCCGCCGCCGGGGACGATCCCTTCTTCGACGGCCGCCTTCGTCGCGTGCATCGCGTCTTCGACCCGCGCCTTCTTTTCCTTCATCTCGGTTTCGGTGGCCGCACCGACCTTGATGACGGCGACGCCGCCGACCAGCTTCGCCAACCGCTCCTGCAGCTTCTCCCTGTCGTAGTCGGACGTCGTATCCTCGACCTGGGTGCGGATCTGTTTCACGCGGCCTTCGATGGCATTGGAGCTGCCGCCGCCTTCCACGATGGTCGTGTTGTCCTTGTCGATCGTGACCTTCTTGGCCTTGCCGAGATCTTCCAGCTTGATCGACTCGAGCTTGATCCCGAGATCCTCGGTGATCGCGCGGCCGTTGGTGAGGATGGCGATGTCTTCGAGCATGGCCTTGCGCCGGTCGCCGAATCCTGGCGCCTTCACGGCAGCGGCCTGCAACGTGCCACGCAGCTTGTTGACGACGAGCGTCGCCAGCGCCTCCCCCTCGATGTCCTCGGCGATGATCAGCAGCGGGCGCCCGAGGCGGGCGACCTGCTCGAGGACCGGCAGCAGGTCTTTCATCGAGCTGATTTTCTTTTCGTGGATCAGGATGACCGGGTTCTCGAGCACGACCTCCATGCGTTCCGGATCGGTCACGAAGTAGGGCGACAGATAACCGCGGTCGAACTGCATGCCCTCGACGACCTCGAGCGACGTTTCCATGCTCTTGGCCTCTTCGACGGTGATCACGCCGTCCTTGCCGACCTTGTCCATCGCCTCCGCGATGATCTTGCCAATCGTCTCGTCGTTGTTCGCCGAGATCGTGCCGACCTGCGCCACCATGTTGCCGCTGACCGGCTTGGACATCTTCTTGAGATCGGCGGTAATCGCCTCGACGGCCTTTTCGATCCCGCGCTTGATGTCCATCGGGTTGGCGCCGGCGACCACGTTCTTGGCGCCTTCGCGATAGATCGCCTGCGCCAGCACCGTGGCGGTGGTGGTGCCGTCACCGGCGATATCCGACGTCTTGCTGGCAACTTCGCGGACCATCTGGGCGCCCATGTTCTCGAGCGGGTCCTTGAGGTCGATTTCCTTCGCCACGGTCACGCCGTCCTTGGTGATGGTCGGCGATCCGAATTTCTTGTCGAGGACGACGTTGCGGCCTTTCGGACCGAGGGTGACCTTCACCGCGTCGGCCAGCTGGTTGACACCGCGCAGCACGGCCTGGCGCGACTGCTCGCCGTACACAATCTGCTTTGCCATCTCTGTGTCTCCTGTCCCTGATGACAGCTTCAGCCCTCCGGCTCCAGCGGCGGCGCACGATCGTGCCGGGAACTGGACCGCCGAGCGCCGACAGCTCGTGTTGGTACCTACTTCTTGGCCTTGCCGCTTGCTCCGTTCTCGACGACCGCGAGGACTTCGTCTTCGCGCATGATCAGATATTCCTCGCCGTCGAGTTTGATTTCCTGGCCGGAATATTTGCCGAACAGGATCGTGTCGCCCGACTTCACGTCGAGCGGGATCCGCTTGCCGTCGTCCTTCGCTTTGCCGTTGCCGGCGGCGATGACTTTGCCCTGCTGCGGTTTTTCCTTGGCGGTGTCGGGGATGATGATCCCGCCGACTTTCTGTTCGCCTTCCTCGAGGCGCTGGACAATGATGCGGTCGTGCAGCGGTCTGACGTTCATGCTCTGTACTCCGTCTGGCGTAAAAGTGGAGGTTTCCCTTCGAGTAACCTGAAGCGTCTCGCTAGGCGTGTTAGCACTCGCCGAGCGCGACTGCCAATTATATTTGAGCGGTTGGCACTGTCAAGCGGGGACTGCCAACATCAAGTCTCAAGTCTCAAGGCGCAAGTTTCAGGGCGCAAACCGTACGATCAAGCTCAGGCGTTGAGTCTTGAGAGTTGAGCCTTGAGAGTTGAGCCTTGAGAGTTGTTACGCCCGCTTCTTAATCTTGTATTCCTCCATCTTCCGCGTGAGGGTGTTGCGATGGATGCCCAGTGTCTCGGCGGTCTTCGTCAGGCTGCCGGAATTGCTGCCGAGTACGCAAGCGATGAATCGCTTCTCGAACTCGCGAACGGCATCGTCGAAATGGACGCCTTTGTCGACCATCTCTTCGACAAGTTTTTCGAGCCTGTCACTAATCACGGATCGCCGGTCCTCTCGCCTCCGCTCGATACAGGCGCGCGGGGGCGCGGCGCGACTGCGCCCGTCGAATCGCGCAGCGACGCTTTCCGATCACCGGAGCTCCCGTCCCGTCAGCCGGCGAAATGCCTCGACGTACTTCTCCCGCGTGTTCGCCACGACATCGTCGGGCAACGATGGCACCGGCGGCTGCTTGTTCCAGCGGATGGCTTCGAGATAGTCGCGAACGAACTGCTTGTCGAAGCTTGGTTGCGGCCCGCCCGGACGATAGCTATCCCGCGGCCAGAACCGCGACGAATCCGGTGTCAGCACTTCATCGATCAGCATCACGCGGTCGGCTGCCGGCCGGCCGTCGTCCGGCCGGAGGCCGAACTCGAATTTCGTATCCGCGACCACAATCCCGCGGGACTCTGCGTGCGCGGCGCCCTCGGCGTACAGCCGCAGCGTCAAATCGCGCACGCGGTCGAGCAGCGCGTCGCCAATCAGTTGAGCGGCGTCGCGCGCGGTGATATTGATGTCGTGGCCGCTTCGAGCTTTCGTGGCCGGCGTGAAGATCGGCTGTGGAAGACGTTCGGATTCCCGAAGCCCCGGCGGCAGGCGCACGCCGCCGACCTCGCCGCTGGCGACATAGTCCTTCCATCCGGAGCCGGACAGATACCCGCGTGCCACGCATTCAATCGGCAGAGGCTCCGTGCGCGTGACCAGCATCGATCGGCCCTGGAGCAAATCCGCCGCCGACCGCGCCGGCGCCGGATACGTGGATGGATCCGTGGAGCGCAGATGGTTGTCGACGATCGCGCGCGTACGATCGAACCAGAATTCCGAGATCTGGCTCAGGACTTTTCCCTTATCGGGTATGCCGCTGCCGAGCACGTAGTCGAACGCCGAAATGCGATCGCTGGCCACGATGAGCAGGCAGTCGCCGAATTCGTAGATATCGCGGACCTTGCCCTGTCGATCCGGCTGTCGGTCGAGCAGCACGGTGTGGAGGACGGGCGAGGCGAGCGGCACGCGATCCTCAGGTGGAAGGCTCGGATCTTACAGGGCCGCGCATGGACCTGACAACAACAACATATAGGGCGGTATAGTAAGGGGCACTCAAGCCGCGATGCGATCCCATGCTCGCACGATCGTCGTCTTGGCGCTGGCCGTCGGGCTCGTCGCCCTGTTCCTCCGGAACGTCGACCTGGTTCGTGTGTGTATGGACATTCTGCACGCCCGGCCCGAATGGCTCGCGTTGTCGCTGGCGACTGCGTTCGTCAACCTCGTGATTCGCGCACTGCGGTGGCAGTACCTGCTCGAGCCGCTCGGAACGACGACGTTTGCGAACGTGTTTCGTGCAACGGCAGTCGGCTTTGCGGCAACAAGTCTCCTGCCGGCGCGCGCCGGCGAGGTCATTCGCCCATACTTCCTGGCGCGTCACGAGCAGATGAGCGCGACCGGCGCATTCGCCACGATCATTCTCGAGCGGCTGCTCGACACCATCACCGTGCTCATCCTGCTCGCCTCCTACGTCTTCGTGTTCGGCCGGGACGTCGCGTTCACGAATCCTGCCGGTTTCAAGGCGGTCAAGTGGGCCGGCGGGTCCGCCGGCGTCATCGCGCTCGCCGCCCTTGTGGTGCTGTTCGTGCTGGCCAAGGATCCAGCGCGCCTCGGGCGGACAATCGAGCGGCTCGCGCAAGTGGTGCCGTCGGCCCTGGCTGCCCTTCTCGCCAAGGTCGCCGAGAAATTTGCACGCGGCCTCGTCGCCATCCGCCAGCCTGTCCGGCTGCTGTCGGCGCTCGCCTGGTCGTTCCCGTTGTGGTTGTCGATTTGTCTCGGCATCTGGTCGGTCGCCGTCGCGTTCCGCTTCGCGATCCCGTTCACCGGGTCGTTTCTGCTGCTGGCCTTGCTGGTGCTGGGCGTCGCGGTGCCGACGCCCGGTGCAGTCGGCGGATTTCACGAGGCCTTTCGCATCGGCGCCACCGTCTTTTTCGGTGCCCCCGACAGCGCGGCCGTTGGCGCCGCGATCGTGCTCCATCTCTTCTCCATCGGACCATCGCTGTTTCTGGGCCTGGTGTTCGCCGCGCAGGTCGGCCTGAACCTGAACGGCATTCGACGGCTGTCGCATCAAGCGGAGCAGGGTCATACGGTATAAAGCGCGAAAGATCACACGATGAAGTGTCCCTACTGCGGTCACCTGGGCGACAAAGTCGTGGACTCGCGTGAGAGCAGGGAAGGCGAGGCCATCCGGCGCCGGCGCGAGTGCCTCGAATGCGGAAAACGATTCACCAGCTACGAGCGGATCGACGAAATCCCCTACATGGTGGTGAAGAAGGATGGCACGCGCGAGCGGTTCGAGCGCCAGAAACTCATCGCCGGCTTGCTGAAGGCGTGCGAGAAGCGGCCGGTCGGCGTGTCGGCGCTCGAAGCGATCGCCGATCGTGTGGAGGCGACGCTCCAGGACCGGCCCGAAAAAGAGATCGCGACGGCCGACATCGGGGCGTTCGTGATGCAGGAGCTGAAGAAGCTCGATAAAGTCGCTTACGTGCGGTTTGCGTCCGTCTATCGTCACTTTCGCGACATCGGCGAGTTCATGAAC
>QHWF01000493.1 GCA_003222455.1 Acidobacteriota bacterium | reverse complement strand
GCAGCGCGTGGACGTCGCCGTGCACAGCGGCACGCTCCACGTCTACAACGTCCATCTCGGCACCGCCATCCTCGAGCGGCGGCATCAGGCACAGCGGCTCGCCACCATCGTGTCCGACCGTCACGTGGGCGGGCCGAAGCTGGTGCTCGGCGATTTCAATGAATGGATGCGGGGGCTGGCGACGACGCTGCTGAGCGAGCGCCTCAACAGCATCGACCTGCGCGATTACTTAAAACACCGGCGGACCTATCCGGGGCTGTTTCCGATTCTCCATCTCGACCACATCTACTACGCGGGAAGAGTCGAAGTCGTCGGTATCGAACTGCCGCGTACACGACTCTCGCTGGTCGCCTCGGATCATCTGCCGCTCGTGGCGGATGTCAGGATCGGAAAAGAGCCGCAAGCTGCAAGCTAGTCTGAGCTGTGAGCGCGTCCGACTCGGTGATGTTGCCGTTGAACGCAAAGGCCGCGAAGGCCGCGAAGAAATACTGTTCTTCTTTATGTCCTTTGCGGCCTCTGCGTTGATCGTGACGTTCGCGCGAGACCGGTGGCAGTGTCGACTACTCAGTTTCTTCGAGAAGCTCGAACGATAGCGGGATTGCATCGATGATGCTGGTCATCGTGCGTCTCGACCGCCTGGCCCTGACGACACGCGCCTCCTCGTAAATGCGACGCGGCACCGGGTGGACATCCCACGCGAGGCGGAGCGCCGCCATCGCCCGGATCACGTACCACGTCGGGTCGAACTCCCACCAGTAGAAGCCGTTCCGGGCGGCGCCCTGATAGCGGTGGTGGTTGTTGTGCCAGCCCTCGCCCGCCGCGAACAACGCGGTCAGCACGTTGTTCCGCGATTCGTCGTGCGTCTCGAACCTTCGCGTCCCGAACATGTGGTTGACGGTGTTGATCGCGAATGTCGCGTGCGCGAGCGTCATCGTCGGCAGGCAGAACCCCCAGACGAGCCACGGCAGTCCGCCAATTGCGAACATGGCGACGGCGAGCACCAGCGGCGGCAGGAAGAAGTAGCGATCGAGAAACGCAATTTCCGGCGCCTTCGAGAAATCCCGCACCACCGGGTTGGTCGGCGCCACCGTGTCGTGTTTCGCGTCGTTCAGAAACCATCCGATGTGCGCGTAGTACACGCCGCTCACCATCGGACTGTGCGGATCGCCCTCGCGATCGGCGTACTTGTGGTGATTCACGTGGTGGCCTGCCCACCAGATCGGGCCCTTCTGCATGGCCGACGTCGCGATCCACGTCCAGACGAAGCGTGCGACACGGTTCATCTTGAAGGCGCGGTGTGCGAAATAGCGGTGGAAGGCCAGGGTGAGCCCGATCGCTCGAGCGAAATGCGACACCGCCCACAGCGCGATGAACGCCCAGCGGAACGGCACCGCAACAGTGAGGATCGCCGAGGCCTGGACGGTCCAGAAAATGCTGACTTGAACAATGTTCGGAAGCACGTGAATCAAATCTCTCGAAGCGCACGGGCGACTGGAATTCGGGCCGCGCGAATCGCGGGCAGCAGGCCGCCGACTGCACCCATCAACGCGGAAAAGAGCAAACCGCCAGTCATCAGCGCCGGCGTGATCCGGAACTTGAACGCCACCTCACTGAAGCTGGAAAAGTTCGTGGTGCCGGTGGACAGGCCATGCACCGGCAGCGCCAGCACACACCCCACGATGCCGCCAATCAGGGCCAGCGCAACGGACTCGGCGAGAAACGCGGTCACGATTCGCATCCGCGAGAACCCGAGCGCGCGCAGGGTGCCGATCTCCCGCGTGCGATAGGCCACCGCGGCATACATGGTGTTCATGGCTCCGAACACCGCGCCAATCGAGAGAATCAGCGTGACGAACGTCCCGAACACGCGAATGACCGTGGTCATCGCGCGCGACTGCTCCATGTAGTAGTCCTGCTCGCGCTGCGGTTTCAGGAACAGGCGCGGATCGCCTTCGACTGCGGCCCTGAACGAATCGAACAGCGAAACCTCCGCCAGCTTGACCGTGATCGATTGATAGCCGTTCCGTTGAAACGCCGGTTGCATCAGATCGGCATCGCCCCAGATTTCGGACTCGAACGACGCATCGTCCGCCGTGAAGACTCCCACAACGGCCCAGGTCGCGCCGCCGAACTTCACGTTGCTGCCGAGCGTCAATCCTTTGAACCGTCCAACGGCAAGCCGTCCGGCATTGATCTCCCGGGTGCCGGGTGTAAAGCGCCGTCCCTCAACGATCTTCAGCGTATCACGCACCTCATACGCACGAGGTCCAACCCCGCGAACCGGTACATTGGCGGCCTGATTGTCCGACGTCCGCGGCAATGCAATCGCGACGACGAGCTCGGGCGAGGCCATCGGATGATTATCGGCGCCTCGCGCCACCTGCGGTAGGGCCTCGACCAGCGGCACATCCGTTCGCAAGACGCCGCTGGTGCTCTCGGCGGTCGAGCCCTTCCGAAGCACGATCGCATTCTGCGGCGAGCCGCTCGCGACGAGTGTTGCGCGGAAGCCCTGCGCAATCGCCAGCGTCATCACGAATACAGCGACGACCATCGCGATCCCCATCGCCG
The DNA here is from genome assembly GCA_003222455.1 of Acidobacteriota bacterium. Classification (GTDB taxonomy): domain Bacteria; phylum Acidobacteriota; class Vicinamibacteria; order Vicinamibacterales; family CAVVIG01; genus QHWF01. Next base: position 3,055 of record QHWF01000493.1, on the reverse strand, counting down.
TCATCGCCGCGGTCGCTTTCCGGACGGTCATCGAGCGCAGGTTGTAGCTCGCAATCAAACCCATATCATTCGTACCCTGGGAGCGTGTCCGACGGCACGACATTCAACGCAGAAACCGCAGAAACTCACCAGAACCACGTGGGGGCCGGCGTTCAGCCGGATAGAAGAAATCCGCCTGAAGGCGGACGCCACGTGTCTCCACGAGTTCTGCGTCGATCGTCGTGGCTGCTGTCCCTCCAGTCAGACCGTCACGCCACTCGACGCAGCGCGTCGACAATCCGGAGCCGCGACGCCATCGTCGCAGGAATGAGCCCGGCGAGCACGCCGATGATGGCGCTCAGCGCAACGCCCATCACGAGATTCCCGTTGTTCACGCCGAACGCCGGGATGAACGCGCCGGCCTGCAGCAGATCGGGCGTAACGATCGCGCGGGCGAGGAACGCGCCGACGAGGCCGCCGGCGATGGCCATCATCAATCCTTCGCCGGCGACGAGCAGGAAAATCGTGCTCGACGGAAAGCCGAGGGTGCGCATCACGGCGATTTCGGTGGTGCGCTCGCGCACCGACATCGCCATCGTATTTGCGGCCACGAACAGCGTGGTGATCACGACAGCGACGGCGATGCTGCCGAGGAGCAGGTTCAGGTTGCCGAACATCGAAACGAACGTGCTCTGAAACTGCTTCTCGGTCTCGGTCTTCGTCTCGTTCGACGAATTCGCGAACTGCTGATCGATGGCCATCGAAATCTGCGTGGCCTCGTCGGGATTGGCGATTTGCGCCACGTACCAGCCGACCTGTCCCGGGACCACCGAGCGCTCGTCGGCGTATTTCCAGTGGAAGAACATCGACTGGTTATCCACCGCCGCGCCGCCGCTGCGGTAGATGCCGCGCACGTTGAAGTCGAAGTCGCGTGCGCCGTAAACCGGGATGCCGACCTGAAGCGTGATCTTGTCTCCGACTTTGAAGCCGAACCGCTTCGCCAGGCCGTCGCCGACGATGCAGCCGGTGCGATCCTCGAGAAAGGCCTGGCGCTCTTCCGGCGTCAGTTGAACCTCCGGATAGAGCCGCAGGTAGCTCTCCACGTCGATGGCGAATTGTGCGAAGAAGTTCTGCGGATCCTTGTACACACCGCCGAACCAGTTCGCCCAGCTCACTTCCTGGACGCCGCGTGTGTTCCTGATCGTTTCACCGTGGCTCGTCGGCATCGAAAAGAACAGCGACGTCGCCCGCTGGGTGACGATGCGGGTGGACGAGCTCGCTTCGGTCGCGGCGTTGAAGCCGTCGAGCACGGCACGCAGCGATGCGAACAGGAACACCGCAATGGCGACGCTCATCACCGTGAGCAGCGTCCGGCGCTTGCTGCGCCGAGCGCTCTTCAGAACCAGGCCGATGTATTTCATGGCGCCCTACCGCGGGCAGGTGGGGCAGGTGGGGCGGGCAAGGCAGGTGGGCCATGGGTCGGGTAGGCCAGGTGGGTCGGGTGGGCCAGGTAGGTATTAGACCCACGTCACCGACCGACCCGCCCTACCTGCCCTACCTGTCCCTACCTGCCCTACCTGCCCTACCTGCCCTACCTGCCCTATCCGACTCTCGTCTGCTCGACGAGCGTTCCCTTCTCGAGGTGCAGCACGTGCGACGCGCGTTCGGCCGCATGCGGATCGTGCGTGACCATCACGATTGTTTTCTTGAACTCCTGGTTGAGCCGCTGCAGCAGCGTCAGCACTTCGCCCGCCGACCTGGCGTCGAGATCCCACCGTGGCTCGTCGGCATCGAAAAGAACAGCGACGTCGCCCGCTGGGTGACGATGCGGGTGGACGAGCTCGCTTCGGTCGCGGCGTTGAAGCCGTCGAGCACGGCACGCAGCGATGCGAACAGGAACACCGCAATGGCGACGCTCATCACCGTGAGCAGCGTCCGGCGCTTGCTGCGCCGAGCGCTCTTCAGAACCAGGCCGATGTATTTCATGGCGCCCTACCGCGGGCAGGTGGGGCAGGTGGGGCGGGCAAGGCAGGTGGGCCATGGGTCGGGTAGGCCAGGTGGGTCGGGTGGGCCAGGTAGGTATTAGACCCACGTCACCGACCGACCCGCCCTACCTGCCCTACCTGTCCCTACCTGCCCTACCTGCCCTACCTGCCCTACCTGCCCTATCCGACTCTCGTCTGCTCGACGAGCGTTCCCTTCTCGAGGTGCAGCACGTGCGACGCGCGTTCGGCCGCATGCGGATCGTGCGTGACCATCACGATTGTTTTCTTGAACTCCTGGTTGAGCCGCTGCAGCAGCGTCAGCACTTCGCCCGCCGACCTGGCGTCGAGATCCCCGGTTGGCTCGTCGGCGAGGAGCAGCGTCGGATCGGTCACGATGGCGCGAGCGATGGCGACGCGCTGTTCCTGTCCGCCCGAGAGCTGCCTCGGATAATGACGCGCGCGGTCTCCGAGCCCCACGATGTTCAACGCCGTCATCACGTGCTCGCGGCGCTTCGCCTTCTTCAGGCTGGTGAGGAGCAGCGGCAACTCGACGTTCTCGAAGGCGGTCAGCACCGGAATCAGGTTGTACAACTGAAAAATGAACCCGATGTGACGCGCGCGCCAGGCGGCCAGCGCCCGCTCGCCGAGGCTGCCGATATCGGTGCCGCCGATGGTCAGCATGCCTCGCGTGGGACGATCGATGCCCGCGAGCAGGTTCAACAGCGTGGACTTCCCGGATCCCGAAGGCCCCATCAGGCCGAGAAAATCGCCTTCGGCCACGGAGATTGTGACGCGGTCGAGGACCGGTATTTCGATCGCGTCCCGGTGGTAGGACTTCGAGACCTCGCGCAGTTCTATCAGTGCCATCTTAGCGACCCGTGATGAAAGTCCGGCGTCGCACCGAGGGCGGCAAGGCGCCCCGCTGACAAGGCGCGACGACCGAGCATATCGGGAATATGTGAGGGAGGAGCAACGCCGTCAGCGGGGATGCATCGCCGGCCGAATGCAGCTGGACTTTCATCACGGGTTGCTAGATCCTTGTTTGAGCCGGACCCGTGCGCCGTCGGTGAGTCCGGCGGGCGGATTGACGA
>QHWF01000492.1 GCA_003222455.1 Acidobacteriota bacterium | reverse complement strand
TTCAAGGTATTCGGCGTCGCACCGATTGCCGGCCGCAGCTTCTCGCAAACAGAGGACCTGCCGCACGGCGCAGCCGTTGTTATCGTCAGCTATGGGGTGTGGCAGTCCCGCCTGGGCGGCGCGAGTGACATCCTCGGACGGCCCATTCTGCTGAACGGCGTGCCGTATACGATCGTCGGCATCCTCCCGAACGGCTTCCACTCCGACCCGGACACGGATCTCTGGATCCCGCTTCAGGCCGATCCGAACAGCACGAACCAGGGCCACTATCTGAACGTGGCCGGAAGGCTCAAGCCGGGCGTGACAGCGGCCGCGGCACAGGCGCAGATGAAGGTGATCGGCGAACGGTTCCGAAAAGTCAACCCGAAATGGATGGACGCGGATGAAGGCGTCGCCGTGGTGCCGATGCGGGATGCGACCACGGGGGAAGTGAGGACGGCGCTCCTGGTGCTGTCCGGAGCTGTCGGGCTGGTACTGCTCATGGCCTGTGGCAACGTGGCGAACCTTCTGCTCGCGCGGGCGGCAGGCCGCCAACGCGAGCTGGCCATCCGATCGGCGATGGGCGCGGATCGCGCGCGCGTCGTTCGCCAGCTGCTCACGGAGAGCGTGCTGCTGGCAGGCTGCGGCGGACTGCTTGGCCTCGGGCTCGGCGCGTGGGGCGTTCGCGGCTTGCTGCTGCTCGTGCCCGGTAACATTCCTCGTGTCACCGACGCGGCCAGCGGCTCGATCGTGATTCCGGTGCTCAACTGGCGCGTGACGGCGTTCACCATCGGGTTGGCGCTGGTGACGGGGATCGTCTTTGGTCTCCTGCCAGCGCTGCACACGTCGAAACCGGATCTGGTGTCGACGCTCAAGGAAGCCAGCGGACGGTCCGGCACCGGTCTTCGCCACAAGCGGGTGCGTTCGGCGCTGGTCGTGGCCGAAACGGCGCTGGCGCTCGTGCTGCTGGTGGGGGCCGCGCTGCTGATTCGCAGCTTCGTCGGGCTGCGCTCGGTCGACTCGGGTCTCGATCCGCACAACGTCTTCACGTTCCAGACGTCGCTCGCGGGCACCACGTACTCGACGACTGCCAGCGTGAGCAACCTCACGACTCAGGTCGTGCAGCGGCTGGAGGCGGTGCCCGGCGTGGAGGCGGCGGCCTCGACGATCGCCCTGCCCGTGGAGGCCGGCATCGATCTGCCGTTTGCGATCGTCGGCAAGCCGCCGACTCGCGGCGAGTACAACGGCGACGAGCAGTGGCGGTCGGTATCGCCGCACTATTTCGGCGTCTTCAAGATCCCGCTCCTTCGCGGCCGCGGTTTCGCCGACGGCGACACCGGCGCGGCGCCCCGCGTAGTCATTATCAACGAGGCCATGGCCAAGAAGTACTGGCCGAACGAAGACGCGGTCGGACAGGTCATCGTCATCGGCAAAGGATTGGGCCCGCAGTTCGAGGAGCCGCCGCGGCAGATCGTCGGCATCGCCGGGAACGTGCGCGAGAACGGGCTCGGAAACGCCGGTGTGGGCGTGATGTACATTCCCCAGCCGCAGATGACGGAAGGTCTCACGGCGCTCGCGAACAGCGTGATTCCCTTGTCCTGGGCCGTTCGCACCGCGACCGACCCGTCACCGCTGCGCCCGGCGATCGAGCGCGAGCTGCGCGCCGTCGATGGTCAGATGGCGATCTCGCGCGAGCGAACGATGGAACAGGTGTTGTCGAGCGCCGTCGCCCGCCAGAATTTCAACATGGTGCTGCTGAGCATCTTCGCCGGCGCAGCCCTGGTGTTGGCCGCGATCGGCATCTACGGGTTGATGTCGTACTCGGTCGAGCAGCGCACGCAGGAAATCGGCATTCGCATGGCGCTCGGGGCCAATCGCGGGACCATGCTCAGAACCGTGCTGCAGGAAGGGATGACGCTCGCGGTCATCGGGGTGGTGCTCGGGCTGGGGCTCGCGTACGGCCTGACGCGATTGCTGGCCAGCCTGCTCTTCGGCGTGAAGGCGAGTGACCCGTTCGCCTTTGCGATCGTCGCCGTCATTCTGACGGTCGTGGCGGCCGCAGCCGCGTTCATCCCGGCGCTCCGCGCGACCAACGTCGATCCCGCCATCGCGCTCAGATACGAGTGACGCCTCAGCGTGCGCTGGCCCGGCGCAAGTCTTCCACACGACGCCGACGTCAGAACTGGTGACGCGCTTTCCCCTGGTCCTGGTGCCGACATTTTCTCGTGCCGCTCGCCTTCACGCTCCATATGATTTCGTTGTGGCAGCTGTTCGGCGGTACATGGTCGCCCGGACCAGCCGTCGAGCCCGGCTTGACTCCCGCAGGTAGACTTACAGCCCGTGCCTCCGCTCAGTCCCGTCTTGCTCTCGGACGCGCGGATCCTGGCTGCATACGTCATCTTCGTCAGCAGTTACGTCGTCTTCGCGCTGGGCAAGTTTCCCGGGATGAAGATCGACCGGCCGGGCGCCGCGATCATCGGCGCCGTGTTGATGGTGGCATTCCGGATCGTTGGTGCCCGCGACGCGCTCGCGTCCATCGACTTTGCCACCGTCGTGCTGCTGTTTTCCATGATGCTGGTTGTCGGAAACCTGCGCGTCGCCGGATTCTTCGACTGGATCACCGAATGGATCATCCAACGCCTGCATCCTCACCACCTCTTGCCGACGGTGATTTTCACAAGCGGCCTCTTCTCAGCGTTTCTCGTGAACGACATCGTATGCCTGGTGATGACCCCGCTTACGCTGCGCATGGCACGCCGCCTTGGGCTGCCCCCGATCCCTTACCTGCTGGCGGTGGCCATCGCCTCGAACATCGGGAGCACCGCCACGATCACCGGCAATCCGCAAAACATGCTGATCGGCTCGCTGTCCGGGATTCCCTACGTCGAATTCATTCTCCACCTCGGGCCAGTGGCGCTCGCCGGGTTGTTTTTGAGTTGGGCCCTCATGCATCGCCTTTACCTGCCAGGATCAGTCGATCGTGTGTCGGTCGCGGAGGCGCTCTCGGCCTTCGAAGGCCGGGACGAGGGCATCCGCAAGAAGCCGGTTGTGGTGCTGCTGATCGTGCTCGGTGGTTTTCTGGCGGGAGTGCCGGCCGCACTGATGGCCGCGATCGGAGCGGCCCTTCTCCTGGTGACGCGGAGCGTCGATCCACGGAAGGTGTACGCCGAGGTGGATTGGGGACTTCTCGTATTCTTTCTCGGCTTGTTCATCATCGTCGGTGGAGCGGAACGCGCCGGCTTGACCAACAACCTGCTCCGCCCGGTCGCCACGTGGAACCTGTACCGGATTCCGATCTTTGTCGCGGTCACGACGCTGCTGTGCAACGTCGTGAGCAATGTGCCAGCGGTGATGCTGCTGCGCACGCTCGTGTCGGGCTTTCCCGATCCACACACAGGTTGGTTGTCGCTCGCCATGGCCTCAACGCTCGCCGGGAATCTCACGATCACCGGCTCGGTCGCGAACATCATCGTCGTCGAGCGAGCCGCTGCTGAGGGCGTGCACGTCGGATTCCGCGAGTACTTCCGCGTGGGCCTGCCGGTGACGGCCGCGACGCTGGTACTGGGATCCGTGTGGCTGTGGCTGACCTCGATCAGGACTCAGGGGAGGCGACGCAATGAGAAGCGCACGAGTCATGCTGGCCGTTGTGGCGATGGTGGGAGCGACCAGTCGGTCCATGAGCGCGCAGATCCGATGGGGCAATCCCGAGACTCCGCGGGACGGCGTCTGCTTCTACGAGGACGCAGATTTCCGCGGCCGGTGGTTCTGCGCGCGCACCGGCGAGGACTTATCGGAGATGCCGCGAGGCATGAACGATCGCATCTCCTCGATCCGAATATTCGGCCGCACGGAAGTCGAGGTCTTCAAGGACATCCGCTACCGCGGCGCCTCCGCCCGATTC
>QHWF01000491.1 GCA_003222455.1 Acidobacteriota bacterium | reverse complement strand
CTGCTGGCCGGCCGCGTCATTCTGAGCGTCGAGAGCCGGAGTTATGCGCTGGCTCCTGGCGATTACGGTGCATTGAAGGTCGGAACGTCGCACGGGTGGCGAAACGTGGGCGCGGAACCGGTCAGCTGGCTGCAGATCGCGGCTCCACAGCCGAAGCCGGCGGGACGTGAACGCGACACATTTTTCCCGAAGAGCGGCACCATTCCGGCCGAGGCGACGCCGCTCGACACCGCCGCCGTCGCGGGCGATCTGCTGGGTCACTTCGACGTCGGCCAGATTCCACGCGGATCCGAGGGACGCATGGCCGGCGGCGGGCTCGAAGGCGTGTTCCTGAAGTGGATGATCGACGAGAAGCTCGGCGCACGACATCACCGCATGCTGTTCATCGAATATCAACCAGGCGTGAGCATCGGGCTGCACGATCACACGTTCGAGGAGTCGTATTTCATCCTCGACGGAGAAGTCGAGGCGACGCTGGACGGACGCACCTACCTGGCGAAGCCGGGTCACGTGCTGTGGACTGGCGTCGGCTGCGTTCACGCATTCGCGAACGTCGGCCAGGCGCCGGTGCGGTGGCTGGAAACGTTCGCACCGCAGCCACCGGCGGAGAATGTGTTTCGATTCGTCGCCGAGTGGGAGCAACGAGCCAGGGAGCTGGAAGGACATTGATATGACGGTTCAGGCAGTGCCACCGGCGCGACCATTGACGGGCGACGAGTACCTCGAAAGCCTGCGCGACGGCCGTGAAATCTGGATCTATGGCGAGCGCGTCAAGGATGTCACCGCCCATCCGGCCTTTCGCAATACGGTGCGCATGATTGCGCGGCTGTACGATGCCCTTCACGATCCGCAGCGGAAGTCGATCCTCACGAAGCCAACCGACACCGGCAGCGGCGGCTTCACGCACCGCTTCTTCCAGGGTTCGCACAACGGCGACGAGCTCGTCGCCGCGCGTGACGCCATCGCGGAATGGGCGCGCATCTCGTACGGATGGATCGGCCGCAGTCCCGATTACAAAGCCGCCTTCATGGCCACGCTGGGCGCCAACTCGAGCTACTACCAGCCGTACGAGGAAAACGCGAAACGCTGGTACACCCAGGTGCAGGAGCAGGTCGCGTTCGTCAACCACGCCATCGTCAATCCGCCGGTCGATCGCGACCGGCCGCTCGACGACGTGAAAGACGTGTACATGCACGTCGAAAAAGAAACAGATGCCGGCCTGGTCGTCAGCGGCGCCAAGGTCGTCGCGACCACCTCGAGCCTGACGCACCTGAACTTCATCGCGAACAACGGGGCGCTGCCGATCAGGACCAAACCGTTTGCGTTCGTCTGTATCGTGCCGACGGGCGCGCCCGGCGTGAAGTTGCTCTGCCGTCCATCCTACGAGATGACCGCCGAGGTGATGGGAACGCCGTTCGACTACCCGCTCTCGAGCCGCATGGACGAGAACGACTCGATCCTCATCTTCGACAACGTGCTGGTGCCGTGGGAGAACGTGTTCGCGTACGGCGACATCGAGAAAGTGAACAATTTCTTTCCCCGCTCCGGTTTCCTCCCGCGCTTCATGTTCCAGGGATGCACGCGGCTGGCGGTGAAGATGGATTTCCTCGCCGGACTGTTGCTGAAGGCCGTGGAGGCGACCGGCGCCAGAGATTTCCGCGGCGTTCAGGCGCAGGTCGGCGAGGTGTTGGCGTGGCGGAATCTCTTCTGGGCGCTCACCGACGCCATGGCGCGCAACCCGATCCCATGGACCCCCGGCTACGTGCTGCCGAATATCGACGCCGGCCTCGCCTACCGCGTCATGTCGAGCATGGCGTATCCGAAGATCAAGGAAATCATCGAAAACACGCTGGCGAGCGCGCTCATCTACCTGCCGTCGAGCGCGCTCGATTTCAAGGTGCCGGCGCTGCAGCCGTACCTCGAACAGTTCGTGCGCGGGTCCGGCGGCTACACGGCGGAGCAGCGTGTGAAACTGTTCAAGCTGCTGTGGGACGCCATCGGCACGGAATTCGGCGGCCGCCACGAGCTGTACGAACGGAACTACTTCGGAAACCACGAGAGCATCCGCTTCGAGACCCTGATGGTCGCAGACATGTCCGGCGCGAGCGCGCGCTACAAAGGGTTCGCCGAAGCGTGCATGGCTGAATACGACCTGAACGGATGGACGGTGCCCGATCTGATTGATCCGACTGACGTCAGCGTTCTCCTGAAGAAGGCCGCCGCCGAGCCAGGCGGCGCCTGAGGTGCATCATGCCGGACTCCGAATCTGGCCGGACGCGCGACGTGTCGCCGGTCTTCGACCGTCGCGCGTTTCGGCAGACCGTGGGCCAGTTCGTCACGGGCGTCACCGTCATCGTGACAGAAATCGACGGTCAGATTCGCGCGATGACGGCGAACTCGTTCACGTCGCTGTCGCTCGAACCCCCGCTGGTCTTGTTCTGTGTCGGCAAGCGCACGAACACCGGCCGCGTGATTCAGTCGGCCGCCGGCTTCTCGGTGAACATCCTCTGCCAGGGTCAGCAGGCGTTGTCGACGTACTTCGCCGGTGGCTGGACCGAGTCGCAGCCGCCTGCGTTCTCGTTCGTGAAGTGGATGGGCGGGCCGCGTCTCGACGGGTGCGGGGCCGCTCTGGGGTGTGCGATCGAGTCGATCCACGAGGGCGGCGACCACTGGATCGTGATCGGCCGCGTCCTGGACGTCTATCGATCGGACGGATCTCACGCACCGCTCGTGTTCTTTGCCGGCCGCTATACCACGGTTCGACCGGCTCCTCAGGCCGAGACGCCGGACCTGACGTACCTGATCAGCGGATTCTGATATGGCAAATCCTTGACTGATCTGGCAATTTCCTCCGGCCGTCGCGGCGGACATTCATTAGAATGCGCAATCGGGAGACGCGATTGATGCACCGCGCCGGTCGAACGGGGTCCCCAACGCGGCAGCCGCGTTGGGGGCCCCGAATGGCAATCGCCGGCCTGATGATGGGGGCCGCTGCATCGGCGATCCTGCCGGCGCGCGCACAGCCACCGATGAACGCCGTCGGATACGATCTCACCGGCGAGTGGGCGCCGCGCTTTCACGAGGATCAACCGGAGCGGATCCCGGGTCCTGAGATCGGCGACTATCTCGGACTTCCGATCAACGAGGCGGCGCGGCTGCATGCGGACAGCTGGGACGCGTCGATCCTCACCCTGCCCGAACATCAGTGCAAACCGCACCCGTCCGACTATGCGCCCCGCGGTCCGGCAAATCTGCGAATCTGGAAAGAGATCGATGCGCCGTCGCAGCAGCTGATCGCATATCACACGCACATCTCATGGCAAGCGCCCGAGCGAACGATCTGGATGGACGGCCGTCCGCATCCGCCCGACTACGCGGCGCACACCTGGCAGGGCTTTTCGACGGGCCAATGGGAAGGCGACATGCTGACCATGACGACCACCCATTTGAAGATGGGCTGGATTCGACGGAACGGTATTCCGCGCAGCGACAAAGCCATCGTCACGGAGCATCTGGTCCGTCATGGCGATTACCTCACGTGGATCGTGGTCATCGAGGATCCCGTATACCTCACGGAACCATTCATCCGCACCACGAATTTCGTCTGGGATCCTCACCAGCAGATCGCGCCGTACCCGTGCCAGATTGTCGACGAAATCGACCGGCCGCAAGGTGTCGTGCCGCATCATCTTCCTGGCCAGAACACGTTCGTGCTCGAGTTCCCGGCCAGATACGGCGTTCCCGCTGAAGCGGCGCGCGGCGGCGCGGAAACGATGTATCCCGAGTATCAGCTGAAGCTGAAGACAATGCCGCCAGCCAGGTCGGCTGGACGGTAGGTCCTCACATCACCGAGGAGCCCCGCGTGAAGCTCGATTCCATCGCGGTCTCGAAAGCAACAGGCTTCATCTGCGCAACCGGCGCGGCGTTCTTCCTCGTCGCGAGCGCCGGCGCACTAGAGACATCACGATCGAACGCAGAGGCCGCAAAGAAAGACAGTAATTCTCAGCGGCCTTCGCGGCCGTTGCGTTCCAACGTGGCGTGCTGTGAGTCGGACGCCCCCCTGGCGCAATCCGGGCAACGGCGCCAGGCAACCACGCGCCCGGCCGACGATACTGAC
>QHWF01000517.1 GCA_003222455.1 Acidobacteriota bacterium | reverse complement strand
TCGAGCGTACGATTGACCATCGGTTCTCCAGCCACGTTGAACGACGTATTGAGCAGCACCGGCATGCCGCTGCGGCGCCCGTACGCCTCGAGCAATGCATACAGCCGTGGCGCCATGTCGCGCTCCAGCGTCTGCAGCCGGGCCGAACCGTCCACGTGTGTGATCGCGGCGAGTTGCGCGCGCCACTCCGGCCGCACCGGGAACACGCCCGACATGAAGCGAGCCAGCCGCGCGCCGCCCGGCGGCAGCTCGAAATAGCGATCGGCCGCCTCGATCGGCGTCACCGGCGCGAACGGCCGGAACTCCTCGCGGTATTTGATGTCGCGATTGAGCCGGTCGCGCGTCGCGGCCGAGTGCGGCGCCGCCAGGATGCTGCGGTGGCCGAGGGCGCGCGGCCCGAACTCGCAGGCGCCATCCATCCACCCGACGATACCTCCGGCGGCGAGCTCGTCGGCGACCCGTTCAATCAGCGCCGTTTCATCGAGCTCTTCGACCGTCTGGTCGTCCTCGCGCGCCGCCCGCGCCAATTCATCCGCATCCACGGCCGGGCCCCAGAAAGGATGATCGGGCACGTCGCGATCCGGATTGCCGAGATACATCCGGTCCGCATAGAGCGCTGCACCGAGCGCGCACCCGGCATCACCCGGAGCCGGAGGGACGAACACGCGCTCGAATCCCGATTCGGCCAGGATCCGCGCGTTGGCGACGACGTTGAGGGCTACGCCGCCGCCCAGACACAGATCCGGCAGGCCGGTCTCCTGATGGAGCGCACGTGTGATGTCCACGAGCGTGTCCTCGAGCACCCGCTGGACGCTGGCGGCGCAATCGGCGAAGCGCCGGCCTTCGGCGGTTTCGACGTCGATCGGCTCATATGGGTTGCGGGGCGGTCCGAACAGATCGACGAACCGCGACGAATACGATCGCCTGGCCGTCGTGTGGTACTCGAAGTACTCGAGATCGAGGGTGAACGCGCCGTCCGGCGTGCGGCGGATCAACTTGCGCACCTGATCGGCCAGCGTCGGCCGCCCGTACGCGGCAAGTCCCATGACCTTGTACTCGTCCTCGTTCACCGCGAAGCCGAGATAGGCCGTGAACGTCGAATAGAGCATGCCGAGTGAATGCGGGAACCTGATTTCGCGCAGGAGGGTAATCGCTGTGCCGCCGTCATGACTCCCTGGGGTTCCGGGGCTTTCTGGTCGGCGGCCATGCCCGACCGTGAGCGTGGCCCACTCGCCGACGCCGTCGGCGGTCAGGATCGCCGCGCGGCGCGTGGGAGCGGTGAGGAACGCGGCTGCCGCGTGCGACTCGTGGTGACCGGTGAAGAGGATCTTGTGCCGCGGCACGCCGAGGTACGACGAGATGATGCCGCGAACCCAGACCTTTTCGCCCAGCGAGCTCTTCATGGCGCTCGGGAAGGCCCGCCAGGAGTGGGGAAAGGCCCGCAGTGTGCAGGTGAGAATCCGCTCGAACTTCTGCATACTGCGCTCGTAGAACACCACCGCGTCGAGATTCGCCGGATCGAGGCCGGCATGATCGAGGCACCAGGCAATCGCGCCGACAGGAAAGGCGGCGTCGTTTTTGCGCCGCGACAGGCGCTCTTCCTGAACGGCGCACACCGGCACGCCGTCGACAACGAGCGCGGCCGCTGAATCGTGGTAGTGCGCGGAAATTCCGAGAACCTTCATTCTCAGTATTGGCTGGTGGGCGATACCGTGCGGTCGCGTGGAATCGGGCTCCAACCAGCCGGCTCCCGTCGCGCGGCGCGCCTGGCGTACCAGGCGAACGGCGGAAGCAGGACGAAATACTGGACCGAGAGGACGAGCGTGCCCAGGAGATCGGCGAGCGCGGCGGCCACCCGCAGATAGCGTTTCCAGAGGCGGCTCGCCCGCGCCCGCCACACGCGCCGCCGGTACGATTGCGGCGAGACGCGCGTGAGCTGCGTGTACGTGTAGTTCATGTGAAACACTTCGTCGCGCAGGATCTCCTCGAAAATCGCGCGCGTGGACGGATCGTCCTGCACGATGTCGCGATAGATCGTGAAACGGCCGGCGGCGGCTTTCTCCGCGACGTGCAGGAACGCGAGCAGGCGCTCGTCAGGCTCGTCTTCGACGCGCAGATCATCGAGTCCGTGGCCGCCGGGAAGGACGCTCATCGACGAAGACGCGTTCGCGTGAGCGCGGCGCGTCTGGAGAAGGGCCGCGCCGCGCTGGCGGAACAGATCCGAGTGGCGCAGCTCGTCGATCGCGTGAGCCAGATAGAGCCGCCGCAACAGCGGATCCCGTGTCACTTCGGCGGCACGCAGGATGTCGCGTCCGCCGTCACCCTCGACTTCGGCGAAAGCGAGCAGTTTGCGCACACGCCGTTCGAAGTCGCCCCAGATCCAGCGGTGAACCGGCCGCAGCATCCGATCCACGCGCGCTCCCCGGACAAGAGGCATCGCGACGACACAATAACATATCCTTCAGGAGCTGCGAGAATTCGGAATTCAGAATTCTGAATTCCCGTTAGCTCATCTCCATGTGTCAAGAGCGCCGATCTGAACGTGTCGAGATGCGTGCGATCGCGGAGATCGCGATCACAGTGATCGGCGGCGCACTCCTGGCCGGCGCGCTCGCCGCGAACCAGCGCTGGCTCGACAAACACTTCCTGCCGTCGTGGTTCTTACCGCGCCGGTGGTACGTGCTGATCGAAACGGGCGCCCGGCTTGCGATGGCCGCTCTCGGACTGGTGCTCGCCCTCTTTGCGCGTCCGCGTGTCGCGCGCCTCGCCGCGCGAGCGCCAGGGCTGGCCGTCCACGCCACGATCGCGGCTGTCCTGGCGATCGGTGCGAGCGAGCTGGTCCTCCGCCGCGTGCCCTTGGTCGCGACGGAATGGCTCGTGCACGACGAAGAGCCGCGCCGCCGCCCCGATCCGCGTCTCGGCTGGACGTTCGTACCCGCTCGCACCGGACACAACATCGTCGGCGGCCGCGACGTCGAGTACGCGTTCGATGCCGCCGGCTACCGTGTCCGCCGCGTCGACGAGCCCGTGGATCCCGGACGGCCCACGATTGTGTTCACGGGGGAGTCGGTGATGTTCGGCGAAGGGCTGACATGGGAGGAGAGTGTGCCGGCGCAGGTCGGAGCGATGATGGGGACGCAGAGCGCGAACCTGGCCGTCCACGGCTATGGCACCGACCAGGCCTTTCTGAGGCTCCAGATGGAGCTGCCCCGGTTTTGCCGGCCGGTGGCGGTGGTCTCACTCTTTATGACGGCGCTCTTCGGCCGGAACCTTGATGCCGATCGGCCGCATCTCGGGCCGGGACTTATCTGGCTGACAAGGGAACGAGGCTCCCGGCTGGCGTCGATTGCGCGGATGGTGGCGCCCTACCGCAGCGATGCCGTGATCGAACGCGGCGTCATGGTCACACGCGAGGTGCTTCGCGCCACTACTGAGCTGGCGCGCACGCGTGGGGCGACGCCACTCATCGTCGTGCCGCAGTTCGGTCCCGAGGAGCCAACCGAATGGGCGTTACGGCACCGCGTTCTCGACGATGGGGGCTTGTCTTACTTGTGGGTCGAGATCGACGCCGCCTGGCGCCTGCCCTGGGACCGGCACCCGAACGCCCGCGCCGCTCACACGATCGCCGCCGCGGTCGCGGCTCGGCTGCGCGGGGGCGAGGGCGTGTCCGACTAACCGATGCGCCCTGGAACGCAAAGGCCGCGAAGGCCGCCAAGTAACTCCTGTGTTTCTTTGCGTCCTTTGCGGCCTCTGCGTTCAATCGTGAAGTTGCCCTGAGCCACGACGATCAACGCAGAACTCGCGGAACCCCAGAGATATGTGGCGTCCGCCTTCGGATTTCTCCCAATCCGGCTGCCGCCTCCGCGCTTTCGCGCTACGGCGCGCCTCGCTGACCCGACTCCGCTCTTCGAGCTTGAGCGAGTTCTGCGGTTTCTGCGTTGAATGTTCGTGCCGTGTGGCGGTTAGCCGGGCACGTTCCCGATGTTTCTGTAATTCATGGGCATGGACATGACTGCATTGACGATCCGGTTTCACGTAGACGGCGCGGCAACGGAAAGGAAACAGCGGATCTGCGGCATTTACTTCCTTGACAGGCCCCTGCTGACCATGTTTTAAAGTGACGATTTTTTACAAACTGGCCCGCGACGCGACTCTCGTTCTGTATATGACAGAGGAGGAGGGAGCTGTGGGAAGATTCGTTCGCCTCGGCTGTATCGTGCTCGCCATCGCCCTTGCGGCCGCGTCCGCTGGCGCGCAAGAGCTCTACGGCAGTATCGTCGGCGTCGTCCGCGACGGAACCGGGGCGTTCGTCCCCGGCGCCACCGTCACCATTGTCAACTCAGAGACGAACCTCACCAAGGACACAACCACAGGATCCGACGGATCGTACCGCATCCTCAACATCATCCCGGGCCCGT
>QHWF01000516.1 GCA_003222455.1 Acidobacteriota bacterium | reverse complement strand
TCCTGTGGGGACTGGACTACCTGCGGCGGGCCGGCGTCGCACCAGACGAGCGCATGGCCGAGGCGATCGATCTGGTGCGGAAGAAGCGCGACGAACACGGGCGTTGGCCGCTCGAGAACCCGCATCCGGGTCCGGTGCACTTCGAGATGGAAGGCGGCGCCGGCGAGCCGAGCCGCTGGAACACCCTTCGAGCGCTCCGCGTGCTGCGCTGGGCGAACGCGTTTTGAATTCAAAAATTCACAACTGGAACACGAGAAAGGCACCGCGGAGGCTGGCGTTGCTCGCAGGCTTCGTCACCGTCGGCGCGTGGGCGAAGGCCTCCACGAAGTTCGGGTTCGCGACGAAACAGGCCGCGCGCCAGCCGCTGAAGCGCGCAAAAGCGCGGCCCATGTCGGAGTAGAGCGCGAGCAGCTGGTCTTCGCCGTGCTCCGCCCCGATACGCACGCCATATGGCGGGTTGAAGCAGAAGACGCCCGGCCTCATGTCGCGCACGGCGGGCAGCATGTGCTCAATGTAATCCGGCGTCAGCCCTCGAACGTCATGTTGCGCGATGACGATGGAGTCCTCGTACGTCGGACCGGTCAGCCCGGCGGCGCGAAGGTTGCCCACCATTGTGGGAATGCTTTTCGGGTCGGCGTCGAGTGCGACGATCTGCGGTACGGTTCCGGGAAACAGGTCAGGCGCATCGTGCGGCAGACCCTTGAAGGCCGCGAGATGGCGCTGCGGGAGATCCGACGGGTGACGAATGGCGGCGCCGGTCGCGAGGCCGGCCGCCTCGATCGGAATCGTGGCGCCTCCAGCCAGAGGATCGACGAGGGGCTCAGTGCGTGCGTCCCAGCGCGACAACACGATCAGCTGCGCCGCCATGGTTTCGCGCAGCGGCGCAGGCCCGGCGGCCACGCGCGCGCCACGGCGATGGCGCGCTCCGCCGCCGATGTCGATGCCAATCACCGTGCGCCGCGCTTCAGGCGTTCCGGCGCGGCGCACCACGAACACGACGTCAGGCGAGTCGGCGTCGACTTCGGACGCGACCCCTCGTGACGCCAACGCCTCGACGACCGCGTTCTTGACGACGCCGCGGAGTTGGAGTGGCGAGGCCTCGAAGTCGAACGAGGGACCAACCTCGACCGAGAAGCGCAGGTGCGCGCTTCCAGGAAGCCTGTCGTCCGACGAGAGCGCGGGCAGGAGGTCGTCGAAGAGAGGCTCGAGGCGCACCGCAGCGCTCGAGCAAAGATCCCAGGAGATTCGCGAAGACGTGCGGTGATGGCAAGCGGCTACCCATGCGATGCACGCGTCGAAGGGATAGAGCAGCGTCCCTTCCCCCTCCCGCTTCGGTTTCTCGACGCGCACGGCGAACGGCGAGCGCATCACAAGACGCTTGAGCTCCGCCTCCATCACCCGGTTCGCGCCGCCAGAACCCGTCAGGCGGAGTTCGTTGCAACGTTGCGCGCTCACAATTCGCCCGCTCGTTTCATCACGAGAGGCACTGACATCACCAGGGACACTAAGGATACAAAGGACTCAAAGGCAAATAGCACGACCCGCCCGATGAGATCACGCGCGGGCACGACGACGCAGAACCTCCGTCGTGGCAGATTCATAACCGCATCTCTCGCTTGGCATCGCGATTGAGCTCAGTCGCGCGTCGCTGGATCAATCGGGAGCATTATTCGCGAGTATAAGGTCCGCATACGCGTGGCAGACATCACGCAGAATGGTCGAGCTGTGCTCGGATCTGTGAGGATCGTGAGTCTGGTCACGATTCGACGATCCTGACCGCTTGCGCCGCCGCCGCTGAGGATCTACTTTCTGCGCGACTCGGCGCCCGCCCGAGCGATTAGTCGCGCCGCTCCTGTCGTTGCGGGAGGATGCGGCCGGGCACTTCGCCCGCTACGACCTTCCGCCATTCGACATCGAAGCTTCCGCGATATCCGAAGAGGGGTCCCCAGACCCGGTTGTGCACGTCCACGGCGACCCGAAAGCACCGGGTCGAGTCGTCGTACCATTCCCGGACGTCGGCGATGCCGCTGAAGAGCATCGGAAAACCGAACGCGATCACGCCTTCGTAGAATCGCTGTGCACCAGAACGCAGCCGGAGGCCGCCAGTCTCGTCGACCGACAGGTCGATGTCGACGGCCAGGTGCTCGTGCGATCCAAGGTAGTCAATCACCCGACGGCGAGCGTCGCTGTAGACCATGTACGCGTCGAAGCGACGTGTGCGACGCGATTGGAACGTGCGGATCCATGAAACGGTCTCACGGCCAAATTGATCGACGAAGGCATAGTTCTCGATCGTGAACGGAATGTTGCGCCCGGTTTCCGGAAACATGATCCGGCGCCAGCTGCCGACGTGAAGGAATGGCTCGGTGTAAAAGCGGCCCTTCCAGATTTCGTCCATGACCCCGGTGCCGATCGACGCGATGCTGTCGGCGCTCGAGAAGCCGAATCGCCGCTGAATCTGTGGATGCAGACGTTTGAAATCTGCACCAAGGGCGCGCTCATAGATCGAGCTCATGCGGTCTCCGGCGATGGACGGCGCCGGCAACGCGTGGCCGAGGGGACGCCGCCGAGGACAAGCAGGTCGATCGCCGCGAGACACGCGACTGCCAGGTTCAGTGAAACCGGGTTGAACGCAGAGGTGAAATACCGCGGTGAATTCAGGCCGACCATCGCGGTAGCCACGAGCATCGACGCGAGGCAGGCGGACGCCGGCCACCGCCGGTGCCACGCCAACAACAACACTGCCGCGAACGCGAGCTCTGATACCCCGAACGCGGTCACGGCAAGGCGCCCGATTTCATCCCCAACGCCAACGTCGCGGAGCATCGCGATCTCGTCCGCGTGTCGCGCGATGAGCTTGGGAACCAGCCCTTGATACACGAAGACCAGCGCGAGACCGAGTCGAGCCACACCATGGACCAGCGTCTGCCGCATGGCTTGTGCCGGATCGACGTCCTGCTCCAGCCAGAGGCGGAGGCGATCGAAGCTCCAGGCGGTTGCCCAGCCGATGAGAGGACGGAAGATCAATCGATCAAAGAGCGCTCCCGGCGCTCCAAAACGCGTACGGTAGTCGTACCAGGTCAGGAACCGGATGCCGTCGGTCGTCGGGATGTACTTCCAGTAACCGTTGCCCTCGCGAATGATCGACAACGGTTCGGCGGAGCCGAATCGCAGAGCCGAGGAGCAGCTGCCGTCTGGCAAATTCCGTTGTCCGGCTGTTTCACCTTCGCCGCTCAGTTCAAAACCGAAACCGATTCGCGCCGTGTATCGAAATCGCTGCGGCTCGGTCGCATCCGCTTTTGGCAGGTAATCTATCTGCGAGAAGCGAAGGTCCCATTTCTCGTGCAGCGCCGGTGTCTGGGTGTGAGCCCAAAGCGTGTCCATCGGCGCCCGAACGAGAATCTCGACGTAGATGCTCATCGTCGAATACGGTTGCCGCTCGTCGCACGTTTCATGGCGTTGACTGAATCGCTTCGAAAGCGCGCATGGAGCGCGCGGACGATCGGCTGGCCGACTCGCGCCAGCATGGCTCGTGGCCGCGAAGTCGCGCGGATTCGGTAGATCACGTCGTCCGTCCCGGGATCGATGAACACCTCGAAGAGCTCCTCGCCAGCCTCGGCGTGGTTCGTCAGCGTCCCGTAGGCGAAGCCGAATCGAGCATCGCTATCGAAACAGCCGACATGGTAGAGGATACGGCAACCGTTCAGCGACCAGCATCCGAGATGGCGGATGAGAACGGCGACAACGGTTCCGACCTCGACAGGCGCCTGTCGCGGGAACGTTTCGACCCAACCGATATCGAACTGCTTCCACGCGACGAGTGCGGCTCGTGCTCGCTCGAAGTCGGCTTTGCCATGTCCGATCGAGACGATGGCCTCGTCGAGGTTGTGGCGAACCGCTTCACCTCTGACGATTCCAATCGGGCCGTACGAGAGTGGCAGTTC
>QHWF01000515.1 GCA_003222455.1 Acidobacteriota bacterium | reverse complement strand
AGATCGGCGCCGCGCTGCAGCAGGTGTGTGGCGAATGAGTGCCGCAGCGCGTGCGGGCTGATTCCGATCCGCGTGCTGGTCGCCGCGACATACTTCCGCACGAGCCGATCGACGCTCCGCGTCGTGAGCCGCCCGCCACTGTAATTCACGAACATCGGCTTCCCTTTCCGGCCGTTGACGAGGGTGGCGCGATCGGCAATATAGGTTCGCAGAGCGCTCGCCGTGCTGCGGTTGAACGGCACCAGACGCTCTCTTCGCCCCTTTCCCAGCACGCGGACCACTTTCGCGCTCATGTTCACATCGTCGATGTCGAGGCCCACGAGCTCGCTCAATCGAAGCCCGGATGCGTAGAAGAGCTCCAGGATCGCGCGATCGCGGCGGCCAAGCGGCGTGTCGGCCGCCGGCGCTGCGAGCAGTGCCTCCATCTCGCGCTCCGACAGATGCGCCGGCATTCGCACGTCGCGTTTCGGCGTCGGCACCAGCGCGCCCGGATCCTCGTCGATCGCGCCTTCGCGACGCAGATACCGCAGGAAGCTGCGGGCAGCGGCAAGCTTTCGCGCGGCCGTCGCGCGCGATTGTCCGCGCCGGTGGAGCTCCGCCAGAAACGTGCGAAGCGCCGTCCGATCGAGCTGCGACGGTGCGAGCGCGGTACGTCTGACCCCCGTGGACACCGCGATATGGTCGAGGAACTGCGACAGATCGCTGTCGTACGCGCGGACCGTGTGCGCCGACGCGTAGCGGTTAAGCCTGAGAAAGCGCAGGAAGGCTCTGAGTTGTTCGACCATCGATCCACTTCTGCAGATCGGCGAGCGCGCGCTCCGACAGCGCCAGCTTCCGGGCCATTTTGCTGCGCGGCGGATCAGCGAGCGGCGGCATGATGCCGAAGGTGATGTTCGACGGCTCGTAGTGCGCCGGGTTCGCGTGCGCCACGTAATACGCCAGCGCCCCGATGGCCGTGGTCCGCGGCGGAATCGACACGGGCGCACCCTTGACGAGTGCGGCCGCGTTCAGGCCGGCGATCAATCCCGAGGCGGCCGATTCGACGTAGCCTTCGACCCCCGACATCTGACCCGCGAAGAACAGCATCGGCCTGCCGCGCACCTGCCAGGTCTCGTCGAGGACGGTCGGTGCGTTCACGTAGGTGTTCCGGTGCACCATGCCGAACCGCACGAACTCCGCGCCCTCGAGCCCGGGGATCAGCCGCAGCACGCGCGCCTGATCGCCCCATTTGATCTGCGTTTGAAAGCCCACGAGGCTGAAGTGATCGCCCGCCAGATTGTCCTGACGGAGTTGCACCACCGCGTACGGCTCACGCCCCGTCCGCGGATCGGTGAGGCCGACAGGCTTCATCGGACCGAAGCGCAGCGTATCGCGCCCGCGGTGCGCCATCACCTCGATGGGCAGGCATCCTTCGAAGAACCGCTCCTTGTCGAAATCGTGAACGGTCGCCGATTCCGCGGCGACGAGCGCATCGTAGAACCGTTCGTATTCCTCGCGCGTGAACGGGCAATTGAGATAATCGCCGGCTCCATCGTCGACACCGCAAGCGGCACCATCGTCTATCCGCTGGTCCGGCTGAAGCCGGACACTACGGATGCTGTCGTCTGGGTCCGGCTGAAGCCGGACGCCACATTCGGGGACGGAGCCCTCAAGCGTGGTGTCCGGCTTTAGCCGGATATTCCCTGCCGTCAGCCCGGCCCCACGCAAACTCCGGTCCCATCGCGAGGCGCGAAAGACTCTGGACCGGTCGATCGTGTCGGCGAGCACGATCGGGCTGATCGCGTCGTAGAAGTACAGATGATCGGCGCCGACCAGGGCGGCGATGTCCGCCGACAAGGCATCGGAGGTCAGCGGCCCGGTCGCGACGATCACCGGCTCGCGCCCGGTCGTTCCCGGGATGGACGTGATCTCCTCGCGGACGATGGTGATGAGAGGATGATCGATGAGGGCGCGGGTGACCGCCGCCGCGAACCGATCGCGATCGACGGCGAGCGCGGCGCCGGCCGGCACACGGCTCGCGTGCGCCGCCCGCATGACGAGCGAGCCGAGCCGCCGCATTTCTTCTTTCAGGAGACCGACGGCGTTATCGAGCTTGTCACCGCGAAATGAGTTGGAGCAGACGAGCTCCGCGAATCGATCGGTTTTGTGAACCGCCGTCGGCGTGCCGGGCCGCATCTCGTGGAGGACGACGGGGACGTCTGCCGAAGCCGCCTGCCAGGCCGCTTCGGATCCCGCCAGACCGCCGCCGATGATCGTAACCGCCATACTCAAGTCTCAACTGTCAACTCTCAAGTCTCAGAGATCCAGTCACCAGGCGGCATGGGTTGAGCCTTGACAGTTGAGACTTAAGCGTTGTGCGTCATCGCTACGCCGCCGTCTCCGGAAGCGCTTCGGAGCGCGCGTAGTCGCAGTCTTCGTTGTTGCACAGCAGCTGACGCCCGTGCTTCTTGGTCGTCTTCTCGACGAGGAACGTCGCCGCGCACTTCGGGCACGGTTCCATGATCGGACGGTTCCACAGGACGAAGTCGCAGTCGGGATAGTTCGAGCAGCCGAAAAAGATCTTGCCCCGTTTCGATTTGCGCTCGACGACTTCGCCGCCTTTGTCGCCATCGACCGGGCATTTCACGCCGGTTGTCTTGTGCTTGACGTACTTGCACTGCGGATAATTCGTGCACGGCGTGAACTCGCCGAAGCGCCCCTGCTTGATCACGAGGCTCGATCCGCACCGCGGGCACTTCTCCTCGAGCACCTGATCGGGCTTGGCGGCGCGCAGGCCGCCCTGTTTCGTCGCGATCAGCTTCCGCGTCGTCTTGCACTCGGGATAGCCGGTGCACGCCAGGAACTGGCCGAAGCGGCCGCGCTTCATCGCCATCGGCTTGCCGCAGTTCTCGCACGGCTCGATCTCTTCTTCTCCGGACTCCGACTCGGGCTGTTGCTCTTCGACTTCGCGCGTGTTCGTGCACTCGGGATAGGCGCTGCAGGCGATGAACGGACCGAACTTGCCGACGCGCTTGCGCATCGGCGACCCGCATTTGTCGCAGGCCTCGCCGATGTCGATCCCTTCCTTATAATTCTCCATTTCCTTGCCGGCCTTCGTCAGATCCTTCTTGAACTTGCGGTAGAAGTCGGCGAGGGTCTTGACGTAGTCGGTCTTTCCCTGCTCGATCCTGTCGAGATCGTCTTCGAGCGAGCGCGTGTACTCGACGTCGATGATGTCGTCGAAGCTCTTCGTCAGCAGATCCGTGATGATCACGCCGAGCGCCGTCGGCTTGAACCGGCCTTCGAGCTTGTTGACGTAGTCGCGATCCTGCAGCACCGCGATGATCGACGCATACGTGCTCGGACGCCCGATCCCGTTCTCTTCCAGTTCCCTGACGAGCGTGGCTTCGGAGAATCGCGGCGGCGGCGGCGTGAACTTCTGCTCGGGACGGAGGAGCTGCAACTCCAGCCGGTCGCCTTCCGCCAGCGGCGGCAGCACGCCCGACGTGCTTTCCTCCTCGTCTCGCCCGCGCTCGGCCGTCGATTCACGCGCGACCGCGTCCTCGTTCTCCTTCGGCTCGGGCTGACCCGGCGTGAGGCCGTAGGTCGCCATCCAGCCCGCGAATTTCGGCACCGTGCCCTTGACGCGGAACACGTACTCGCCCGCCGCCACGTCGACCGTCGTTTCGTCGAACGTCGCCGGATTCATCTGCGACGCAACGAAACGGTTCCAGATCAGGCGATACAGCGAGTACTGGTCCAGCGTGAGATACGGCTTGACGGTCTCGGGATCGTGCTGGAGCGAAGTTGGCCGGATGGCTTCGTGGGCGTCCTGCGCGTCGGCTTTCGATCTGTAGAAGTTCGGCGCCTCGGGTAGATACTCGGCGCCGAACCTCGTCTGCACATGCTCGCGGACGGCCACGATGGCCTCGTCTGCCACGCGCACCGAATCGGTTCGCATGTAGGTGATGAGGCCTCCGGTCAGGCCCGGAATCTCGATGCCGCCCTCGTATAACTGCTGGGCGATCATCATCGTCTTTTTCACCGGGAACCGCGCCGTCTGCTGCAGCTTGCTCGTGATGAAGGGCGGCGCCGCGTTGCGTTTGCGCTCTCGCGTGATGACGGACGCGACCACCCAGGACGCGCCGTTCAGGTCGGCCAGGATGGCGTTCGCCGTTT
>QHWF01000514.1:4044-6179 GCA_003222455.1 Acidobacteriota bacterium | reverse complement strand
AAGAACACCACGTTACCGGTAGGCCTGCAGCACGAGACGACAGTGACATTATCGCCAGCATCGGTAATGAAGTGAACGTCGCCGGTTTCCGCCGAGTCGGTTAAGTCGAACCCAATGGCGGTAGTGGGTTGGCGCAGCGTGAACGTTAAGACCCCGTGGTACAAGTCGCCAGCGCTGACGAGTTGATAACGAGCGTGGTCTTTAACGTCACGAGGCCGCGCATGGCTACGATCACGCGCCGCAACGGCCGGATCGTGGGGGACTGCCGTGTGACGGCGAGGAGCATCAAGATGGCGGCCATCACGACCGCACGTCGGCCTTGCAGGCCGCGCGGCGTGCCCACGCCAAGCATCGAGCGGATCAACAGGCCGAGATTGAAGGCACCGGCGTGAACCCACAACCGCTTGAGAATATTGTCGTGACCGCGTAGATGCGTGCGCCGCATGCCACCCGTGTCGTAGAGATGCGCGAACGAACGCTCGATCCGCTCGCCCCGTTGTCGCATCAATCGGCGTCCACGTGGCCCGCGGATCCGCCGACGATTGCGATAGACGGGCGCTTGGGCGTCTGGCTCCTCCGACCAGTCCCGTCGTCCTCGGTCTGGTTCGGCGATGTAGGACCGAATGCCGACGGCCTCGAGGTCCACCATCGATTGATTGCTGTGATACCCCTTGTCACCGATGATCTCCTCCAGGGCCTGCGGCTCGTTGACGTCCCCTTGCGCCTCTTCGACCTGTTCGGCCGCGGCAATCGCCGTTTCGACGATCGTCGTCGTGTCCCCTTCATCGGCCCCCTGCACGGTGACCGCCACAATCGCGCCGGTCTCCAAGTCGACCGCATGCTCGGCCTTGTGCGCCAAATGCGTCCGGCCGTCTTTCATCTTGGTGACCTTCGCGTCGGGGTCGTGCGGATTCGTCCAGTCCTTGTTCGACGTTTTCTTCTTGCGCTTGCGATCCAGGCGCGCCAGCGCTTCCCGCGTCGGCGTCTTGATACCGGAGGTTTCCGCGAGGCGCGTCAAGAAGGCCTGGTAGCTCTCGCCGGTGTCGCGCCGCACGATACTCCGCATGGCCGCATTGGCCTCCAAGGTCGTCGCGTCGATCGCAATCGTGCGGCCTTTCAGCAGCCCGGCCGCCACCAGCCGCTGTTGGATCCAGGTAAAGACGGCCCGATGCGTCTCGACGTCGATCAAGCGGCGCGTCCGCGAGATGGTGGAGTGGTCCGGCGTCCCCTCCTCCAGACCCAGCCGCAGGAACGTCCGCACGGCCAACGAATCGGCCGCGCGCCACGCGATGCCGCGCTCCGCATCGATCCCTTCGAAGTACCCGATCAGCAGCAGCCGAAAATACCGGCCGGGCGCCAGACTGGGCCGTCCCATGGTCGGTGCATAAAATCGCCGACACTGGTCTTCGACAAACCGGTCAAAACCGTCGGCTTCCAAGATCGCATTCAACCGCGTGTAGAACGGATGCCCCGGAGAGGACGGCAAATCAGAGGTCGCCACCCACAACGGTGTTTGATCATTCTCGCGCGTGCCCATGGCCATGCGCGGCATTGTAGTACAGAGACCACGCTGGCAGGACTGACTCGTCAGCGTTTATCGACTTTCACCACGGGCAGTTAAGGTCCATGGGTTGCCGGTGTTCGACCCAGCGATCAATGCATTGGAACCATCAGTTGGATGAGGGTCATTAATACCAGCGGTCCCTGTGCACAAGAAAGCGGTCCCACTCCCTGTTGGGGCCGCTTGGACTGTGAACAGATCCGTGACCAGTGAAGTTGCTTGTCTTGATCCGCCACTAGCACAAACTCTGTCGGGAACGTCTCGAACCCCTCGGTCAGGCCGGCCGGAACAGCGACGACGAACAAAGCGCGATCATTAAAGACCGTTGTCGCCGCCTGTATTGAACGCGTGACGTAGAGCACGATTACAATCGTCGCAAGGCGGAAGACGAGTCTCTTTCCCGTGCGCGTACAGGTCGTTGGCCGCACGCTCCATTTCGAAAGCCGGCTGTGGGTAGCTATGAAGACGAGCGCTACGATCACTTGGCGAATCATTTGGGCGGCCTCCTTCAGCAAATGGGACCCGAGTACGCCGAACCGCGACTACCGATTAGCAACTTCCCGTGTCGATCTGA
>QHWF01000514.1:0-4031 GCA_003222455.1 Acidobacteriota bacterium | reverse complement strand
TAGTTCCGCGCGACGGGTGGGAGCACGCATGAAAACAGTGCGTACTTGCGAAGATTGTGGCGTACTGATCGACGACGCTCGCTTACAAGCCGTGCCGCATACGCGATGGTGTGTCCGCCAAGCCGAGGCTCACGTGCAACCGACGCGGGCCGTCGAGCAAACCGCTCACACGTTCACGAAAAAGCCTGAGCTTCCGCGTGGCTGGAAGAAGACGAGACGATAGATGCTGAGACTCGGCCAACACGGAACCGAAGCGGGGCTGGAGACACAGGTCACGTCGGCGACCTCCGTGGACCCGTATGAGGCATCGCCTTCCGTGGTCTTGACGGCCGCTGAGACGCCGCCCAGATTCGCGCCGTTCGCCAGCGTGCCCAGCAGGCGTCTAGCGTTCGCTGTGGCGTGCCCGGCCAAAGGGCAGGGGTTTAGGGTCTGGTTCTCTAAGTGCGGCCCATGGGCGCTGGACGGGCCGCTTAAGACGGGCCTCTGGCATCCAGATCTTCTCTCGGTGTCGTTGGTCGGCGACGAACCAGCTATGAGGCCGAGGGCGAGCGACTGGGAGGCGAGTTACTGCCCGGTTTTCGCCGCCAGCTTCGCCGCGTGTGCCGTCTGTTTCTCCTTGCGTGCCATGTTCCGCGTCTGCCACGACTTGCTTTCGGTCTTCGGCTTCGGCTTCAACTTCTTGTGCGACTCTCGACTTTGTGGCGTTGTGGTTGCCATGTGTCCTCTTTCAGCTCGTCCCCGCGTGCGCTGATGCCAAGAGATTCAGCACAGAACATGCGGTTTTCGCTGAACCGCATCGAGTCGGGCTGCTGCGTCCTCGGGGCGGGACGCGACCGCCCGTTGTTACCCCAGTGCTACCCGAAGGAAAAGAATTGGTGGACCAGACGGGAGTCGAACCCGTGACCTCATGAATGCCATTCATGCGCGCTCCCAACTGCGCTACTGGCCCACTTTGGCGAGCGCTTCAATTCTATCAGCTTCCCCAGCTTTCAGTTCTCGGGCACCCAGCTTGCCAGCTTCGCGCAAGCCTTCAGCGCGCTACGCTCCAGACGGTCGAGTCGCACGTCGTCAGCGCTCGTTCGCCATCGCGAGCACCCACGCGACGAGCCGATCGTCAGGCACCAACGCCGCGTGAGGCATGACATAGACAAGGCCCTCGAGCCGTTGCCGGAGGCCACGCTCGATCCCTCCAAACGACACGAGCAGCGGCACGATGAGCACACGCCGGCCTTCGCCCAGCCGTTTCGTCACCAGCGCACGAAGCTCCGCCGTCGCGCGATCGCGTATCGCCTTCGGCGCGTCGTCCCGTAGGGTGAGCGAGTCGATGGACGCGAATGGCGCCGCCCTGCTCATCTGCTCGGCGAGCGACGCCATGTCTGACTGCCAGCGCCGGTTCTCTGCGTCTGCCGTCGGACCGTGCGCCACCAGGACGACCGCCTCGTCGGCGGGATTGCGACTGATGGAGCGGGCGCGCGACGTCAGGATCTCGGCCACGATCGGATGGTCGTTGAGCGCGGGCGCCATCCGAACCGGAATAGTCGTCCTGACCGGTGTTTCTGCGTCGGCCGCGCCGTGATCGTCGTGGCGACTCGCGCCGCCTGACGCGGGGGAGTGGCTCATCCTCGCGTAGAGCGCCAACTCTGGCGGCGCATCAGCGCGAACGCCGAGAAGATACGCAGTGGAGGTGATGACCGAGCTCCACGACGACACAAAGAGCGGCACCGCCACCACCCTGTGGACACCACGGGCGCCCAGGCGGTCGAGCGCGGCCTGGATGGTCGCGCGGGTCGCCATGCCGAAGGCCACTTCCGTTGGGGCCGTGCCGTCAACCTGGCGCGCCAGGTTCGAGACGTGCGCGTTCCACTCGGCGCTGCCGCCGTGAGCCAGCAGAAGAATGCCCGGTGGCTCGGCGCGAGCGGTTCCTCCTCCGAGAATGCCAAGGATCAGGAGACCGCCGATGTGGAGTGCGGCCGTCCGAGCTCTCATGTCAACAGAGTATAGTCAGTTCCATGGCGCGCCCAGCCGAACAGGAGCGCTTGACCGCCAGCGGTCGCGAGGTCGCCATCTCAAACCCTGAGAAGGTGCTCTTTCCTGAGGCTCACCTCACAAAGCTGGACCTCGCCCAGTACTACTTGTCTGTTGCCGACGGCGCCCTTCGCGCCGCGGGCGGACGTCCAAACGTCCTCGTCCGGTACCCGAACGGCATCGACGGGGAATACTTCTATCAGAAGCGCGCCCCTTCGTCCCGCCCGCCCTGGATCGACGTCGTCGCGCTGAAGTTTCCGTCGGGGCGCACCGCCGAAGAAGTGGTTCCACAAGACGCCGCCGCACTCCTCTGGATGGCCAACCTCGCCTGCCTGGAGCTCCATCCGCACCCTGTAAGAGACGACGACCTCGATCATCCAGACGAACTCCGTGTCGATCTGGATCCCGTGCCGGGGGTGTCGTGGGAGCAGATACGTGAAGTCGCGAGGGCCGTTCGAGGCGTGCTGAACGACCTGCACCTCGTCGGCTGGCCGAAGACGTCGGGTTCCCGCGGCATGCACATCTATATCCGCATCGAACGCCGCTGGACCTTCAACCAGGCTCGACGGGCGGCGCTCGCCCTTGCGCGGGAAGTCGAGCGCCGCGCGCCTGGTCTCGCCACCAGCAAATGGTGGAAGGAAGAGCGCCACGGCGTCTTCATCGACTACAACCAGAACGCCAAGGACCGCACAATCGCCGCGGCGTACTCGGTCCGGCCCAAGCCCGACGCACGCGTGTCGGCCCCGCTGACGTGGGATGAGATAGACGAGGCGGCGCCCGAAGACTTCACGATGTTGACGATGCCGGCGCGGTTCGCTGCGATCGGCGACCGGCACCGAGACATCGACGCTCACCCCTGCTCGCTCGAGGGGCTGCTCGAGCTATCCGCTCGACAGGAGGCCGAAGGGCTCGGGGACGCACCGTGGCCGCCCCACTACAGAAAGCAGCCGGGCGAGCCGGCGCGCGTCCAGCCGTCTCGACGTCGGACCCCTGTGCACCCCCTGGTCGAAATCGGCCGATCGCGAGACAAGGACGCGGTGCTGGCGGGGCTCGGCCGCTGGAAGGCGCGCCATCCGGAGGCGGCGGCCCATCTCGAGCCCGCTGATGTCCTGGTTGACGCGATGCGCGGCCGCTTCTCGACGTGGACCCGGATCCGGATCAACCTGCAGCACGTGCCGGAAGCCCTGCGGCCCGGTCAAGAGCCGCTCGATCCCGATGACATGCCCGACGACTGGGCCGGCGTCAGCCACGCCGACTGGCCGCGCCGAAGACCTTCTCGATCTCGTAAGGAGTCGTGACCTCGAGCTGACCGTACGTGCAGTCGATCGGTCGCTTGTCAGGCCGCCACCGCTGAAAAACCGTGGCGTGACGAAAACGGTCCCGCTGCATGTGGTCGTACTTCACTTCGCAGACGCGCTCCAGGCGGAGCGGCTCCCAGGAGAGATCCTTCCCGGCGCTCCACCGACTCTGGCCGCCAGGCATGCGGGTCCCACCAGGCTCGTCGAGCTCCGCCCAGTCTCGCCAGGGGTGGTTCTCGAGCGCCCGATCCCTTAGAGGCGCCAGCTCTTGCGCCAGCTCGCGACGCCGAGTCACCGTGAACGCTGATGTCACACCGACGTGGTGAAGCCGGCCTTGAGCGTCGTATAGAGCCAGAAGGAGCGACCCGACCAGCTCGTTTCGTCCACCTTTGTGCCATCGAAAGCCCGCGACGACGCAGTCGGCCGTGCGGGCATGCTTGATCTTGAACATCGACCGCTTGCCGGGCTGGTAGATGCCTTCCTCCGGCTTGGCGACAACACCGTCGAGACCCGCTCCCTCGAAGCGCGACAACCACAGAGTGGCCACAGATCGATCGCGCGTCACAGGCGTGAGATGAATCGGCGGGGCAACCTGCGCGAGCAGCTGTTCGAGACGCTCGCGCCGCTGCTGTTGGGGCGCTCCGCGCAGGTCGGCGCCACCTTCCGCCAGCAGGTCGAAAGCGACGAAGCTGGCCGGCGTTTCTTTCG
>QHWF01000513.1 GCA_003222455.1 Acidobacteriota bacterium | reverse complement strand
GCGGTCGAGCCGCCAGTCGCCGAGCATCCACAGCACATCGCGATCGACCGCCGGCGGCTCGGGCTCCTCGACGATGAGCGGCGCGTACAGGCCGCGGCCGACCTGGCCGGGGCTGCCGAGATGAGGGTGGTACCAGTAAGTGCCTGCATCGCGCAGATCGAACTCGTACAGGAAGCGGCCGCCTTTCGCCGCTATCGGCGCTTGCGTCACGTGCGGCACGCCGTCCATCGCGTTCGGCAGCCGCACACCGTGCCAGTGCACGGTGGTGTCTTCGCGCAGAAGATTCTCCAGCTCGACGCGCAGCCGCTCGCCCTGCTTGAACCGCAGCTCGGTTCCCGGGACGGTTCCTCCATACGTCCACACTGCCGTTTGCGGATATGCCCCACCGACCAGCATTGCGAGCGCCGGTTCTGCGCGAATGACGCGGGCGTTCGCCGCGGCAACCCGGGGCAGCAAAGTGAGCCCCGCCGCGGCGCCGGCGATCTGCAGGAATTCCCTGCGGCTTACCTTATTTCTATTCAAGATCTCCGTGCTCTCCCGTTTGTGCCGTGCCATGGCACGACTTCATCGGCGCGCTGAAGCGGCGCGCCGCGCTCAGCGCAAGGCTGAGCGGCTAGAGCAGGAAGCGGTGAAAGCGGAGATACGCGGGCGGATCGGACTGCGTGAGCCCGATGCGGCGGAAGACCACAAAGGCTGATGGGAGCAGCAGACCCTGATGCCGATCGGCGTGCGGCTCGTCGGCCGCGAAAGCCGGTGCCTGTGCGTGGTGAACGCCGAGGGCCGAGGCGGGTTGGCAGACGGCCTCGCACGGGGTGCCGGGCGCTTCATACGCCGGGAGCGCTTCGCCGCAGCCGGCAACTGATACCGCATGCTTCCCGGATGTCGCGAGCGCGTGAGGCGCAGGCCAAACCGCGCTCAGTACTACAAGCCCAGCTAGGATCTGGAGCATTCGCCGCATGAGGTCTTGGAGTCTTCTCCCCACTGCAAGTTCAGAACCGGACCTGCATTGTACCTTCAGTAGTGCGGCAGGCCGCGGCGAGCTATATCTTGGCCCGCCGCAGGCGCAGCGCGTTGGAGACCACCGAGACCGAGCTCATGGCCATGGCCGCACCGGCGAAGATCGGCGAGAGCAGCAGGCCGAACACCGGGTAGAGCACGCCTGCCGCGATCGGTACCCCGAGCGCGTTGTACAGGAAGGCGAAAAAGAGATTCTGCTTGACGTTGCGCATGGTGGCGTGCGACAGGCGGATCGCCTTGGCGATGCCGCGCAGATCGCCCTTCACGAGCGTTACGCTGGCGCTCTCTATGGCGACGTCAGTGCCCGTCCCCATCGCGATGCCCACGTTTGCCTGCGCGAGCGCCGGCGCATCGTTGATGCCGTCGCCCGCCATCGCGACCACGCGCCCCGCGGCCTGAAGCGCCTTGATCTTTTCCACCTTCTGCTCGGGAAGGACTTCGGCCATCACTTCGTCGATGCCGAGCTGCCTGCCGACTGCCCCGGCGGTCCGGCGCGAATCGCCCGAGAGCATGACGATGCTTACGCCCCGCGCTTGCAACGCTTTGACGGCCTCGGGTGTCGTTTCCTTGATCGGGTCGGCCACCGCGATCACCGCCGCCACGCGTCCGTCGATCGCGGCGAACATCGCCGTCTTGCCCTGTGCCCTGAGCGCATCGGCCTTGTCGGCAAGCGCTGGCGGCAGGCTGCCGAGGCTCTCCATGAATCGGCGGCTGCCGACTGCAATCCGGCGGCCGGCGACGACGCCTTGCACGCCTTGCCCGGTGACCGACTCGAAGTTCTCTACGGGTTGCAGGGCGACTTTGCGATCCTCAGCGCCTTTCACAATCGCCTGGGCCAATGGATGCTCGCTTGCGCGCTCGAGGCTCGCGATGAGGCGCAGCGCGTCGGATTCCGTGATGCCCGGCTCGACGGCGAGGTCGACGAGCTGCGGTCTTCCGAGGGTCAGCGTGCCGGTCTTGTCGATGACCAGCGTGTCGACCTCGCGCAGCTTCTCCACGGCTTCCGCGTTGCGGAACAGAATTCCGTTGAGCGCGCCTTGACCCATCGCCACGGTGATCGAGATCGGCGTCGCGAGGCCGACCGCGCAGGGACAGGCGATGATCAGCACCGCGACGGCGTTGATCACTGCATAGGTAAGCGTCGGCTGGGGACCGAAGAATCCCCACACGAGCGCCGTGACGATCGCGATCACGATCACCGTTTCCACGAAATAGGCAGCCACCAGATCGGCAAGCCGCTGCACCGGTGCGCGCGTTCGCTGCGCCTGCGCCACCATGTGGACGATCCTGGCCAGGAGCGTGTCAGAGCCCACGCGCTCGGCGCGGATGACGAGCGTGCCTTTGCCGTTGATCGTCGCGCCGGTGACCCGATCGCCGGGCTTTTTCGGCACCGGAATCGGCTCGCCCGTGACCATGGACTCATCGACGTTCGAGGAGCCCTCGAGGCAAACGCCGTCGACCGGCACTCTTTCGCCCGGGCGCACGCGCAGGCGGTCACCGACCTGCACCGCGTTGAGCGGCACTTCTACCTCGCGGCCGTCGGCGTCGATGCGTAGCGCCGTGCTGGGCGCCAGGGCGAGAAGCTGGCGGATCGCCTGGCCGGTTTGCCCCATGGCGCGCAGCTGCATCACCTCGCCGAGCATCACCAGCGTAACGATCACTGCGGCGGCTTCGAAGTAGGTGCCGACGCGACCGCCGCGCTCCTGGAGTTCCGGCGGGAACAGGCCCGGCGCCAGGATCGCGGTGACGCTGAAGATGTACGCGAGGCCAACTCCCAGCCCGATCAGCGTGTACATGTTCGGGCTGCGGTTCTTGAGTGATAGCCAGAACTTGTGGAAGAACGGCCAGCCGCCCCACAGCACCACCGGCGTCGCGAGCGCGAATTCAAGATAGCTGCGTGCTTGCATGACGCCGAACATGGGCGCCATGGCGATGAAAAGCAGCGGGACGCTCAGCACCGCGCTTACCCAGAAGCGCCGCGTCATATCGACGAGCTCGGGATTCGCTTCCCCGGCCGCTAGAGGAGTAACTAGTTCGAGGGCCATGCCGCACTTCGGGCAGCTTCCCGGCCGGTCGCTGCGCACCTCGGGGTGCATGGGACAGGTGTATTCGGCGGCGACCGGCTGTGCCGTTTCGATCATCGGCACGAGTGCCATGCCGCACTTCGGGCACGAGCCAGGCCCGACCCGGACCACCTCGGGATGCATCGGGCAGGTGTACGTCACCCCGCTCGGCGCAGGCTCAGGCGCTGCTCGCTTCGTATACTTCACTGGCTCGGCCTGGAACTTCGCGAGGCAGTGCTTGCTGCAGAAGAAATACTTTTTTCCGGCGTAATCGGCGCTGCCTGCAGCCTTTGCGGGGTCCACGGTCATGCCACAAACGGGATCGATCGCCATGATCAGCTATTCTTATAAATGTCGTATTGGAGGTGCCGCAACTTACACATATCGCTTCCAGTTTCGCGCCTACGTTTCGCGCCGCGCGACGAGACGGACGCGGATATCGAGCGCATCGCGAACCCGCAAACCGCCGTTGAGGGCAGTGAAAGGCTCGATGCCGAACTCCGACTGGTTGATGCGGAACCCCGCGACCACCACGAGCGTGTCGTCCTGCCGCAGCACGGCCGCGGCGAAGCGCAGATCGCGCGTCACTCCACGGAGCGTGACGCGTGCCGTGACCGTCGGACCCCATTGCGGACCGACGAGCGCGATCGACTCGATCCGGACGAGCGGATGCTTCGCCGCGTCGAGCATGTCCGCTCCGAGCATGTTCTCGCGAGTTTCGCGGCGCGCGGGCTCCG
>QHWF01000512.1 GCA_003222455.1 Acidobacteriota bacterium | reverse complement strand
GTCGACCGGAGGCGCGTGGAACGCGAGCATCGTCGCCGAATACAGCACGTTCGGTGGCCGCACGGTTCAGACGAAGGGGCTCGGCGCGGTGATTTCGCACGCGACCGCCGAGGGTGCCTATCCGCTGCTGCTCGCGGCCACGCTGACCATGATTCTCATTGTCACGCTGTTCAATCGATTCGTGTGGCGACGGTTATATCGCTTGGCGGAAGAACGGTATCGGATGGAGTAATCGTGGCGGACCAGACAGAACTCGTGTTCGTAGACCACGTCACCCAAACCTATACGAGCGGCACCCACCAGTTCACCGCCATCCAGGATGTGACCCTGACGCTGAAAGCGGGAGAGTTCGTGTCGTTGCTCGGGCCGTCAGGGTGTGGCAAGAGCACGTTGTTGCGGATGATGACCGGTCTCCAAAGGCCGACGCACGGGCGGGTGCTCTATCGAGGGAGTGTGCTCACGGGCGTGAATCCGTTCGCGACGATCGTGTTTCAGAGCTTCGCACTCTTCCCCTGGTTGACGGTGCAGGAGAACGTCGAGGTCGCCTTGAAGGCGCGCGGCATGTCTCCACGGTTGCGGCCGACACGCGCGCTCGATCTCCTCGACCGCGTCGGCCTCGACGGGTTCGAGAACGCGTATCCGCGCGAGCTGTCCGGCGGCATGCGACAGAAGGTCGGGTTCGCTCGAGCGATGGCTGTCGAACCCGAGCTGCTCTGTATGGACGAACCGTTTTCTGCCCTTGATGTGCTCAGCGCGGAAGCGCTTCGTGGCGAACTGCTCGAGCTCTGGACGACGGGCAAGATTCCGACGAAAGCCATTCTCATGGTCACGCACAACATCGAAGAAGCGGTCTTGATGGGCGATCGCATCGTCGTCATGGAGAAGGATCCGGGTCGCGTCATCGCGGAAGTGCCCGTACCGCTGCCCCATCCCCGACACCGAAAATCCGGAGAATGTCAGGCGCTGGTTGACCAGACGTACGGTCTTCTTGCCGGGCAGACGAAGGCCGAGCCCGAAGAGCTGGGCACGGCGCCCGGTGAGCCCGGTAAGACCAGAGAGCTCCCCAATGTGACCGTCAACGAGCTCGCCGGGTTTCTCGAGCACCTGGCGAGCCTCCGGACTCAGCGTGCGGATATCTTCCGGCTCACCGAGGCATTGCACATGGATTCGGATCGAGTCCTGCGGCTCGCCGAGGCCGCCGAGCGGCTCGGCTTCGTCGTCGTCGATCACGGCGACATCAGCGAGACACCGCTCGGTGAAACGTTTGCCGAAGCGAGCATTCAGGCGCGCAAGGAAATTTTTGCGACACGCGTCCGCCGCGTCCCGATCGTGAACTGGCTGCTCACGATGCTGCAGGCTGCCGACCGGCATGAGCTCGAGGCCGACGTGGTGCAATCGGCACTCGGACTGGAGTTCCCTCCGGAAGCAGCCGAGCGACAACTGGCGATTGCCATCGACTGGGGCCGCTATGCAGAGCTGATCGCTTACGACCACAGCACCGGGATGATCTACTTGGAGGCGGAGCCGGTGTCCAAATTTGGCTGAACCTGGAGCGGTTGAGGTAACGGTCAGAAGATCGCCAACGAAACGCCGGCGTTTCGCTAACATGGCCTCTGCGCGACGGGGCGCAGGTGGTGAGGTCAGGCAGGACTCGCGCGTCGGGACCCCGGACCACATCGAAATCGGACATAATCGCCCATCCCTTCAACCGTGATGACCGCCCGCCTCCCACGGCGCATCGGTGGCGCGATTCTCGCCCTCGCCGTCTGCCTGCCCCAGACATCGCTGCGGTCAACGAGCCCGCCGGGCACCGACTCTGCCCTCATCGTCCTCGCCGAGGTCGACAGCATCATTCAACCGGTCTCCGCCGAATTCATGATCCAGACACTCGAACGCGCCGAGGCTGACCGCGCGGGACTCGTGGTGTTCACCCTCCGAACGCCGGGCGGGCTGGTCGATTCGACCCGAGCGATCGTCACGCGGATGCTCGCGGCGTCGATGCCGGTCGCCATCTTCGTCGGCCCGGCGGGCGCGCGCGCGGCGTCGGCCGGCTTCATTCTGACGATCGCCGCCGACGTGGCGGCGATGGCGCCAGGTACGCATATCGGCGCCGCGCACCCGGTGACCGGCGACGGCCAGAAGATGGACGAGACGATGTCGAAGAAAGCGGCGCAGGACGTGGCCGCCTACGTCCGCACGCTGGCGACCGCCCGTCACCGGAACGTCACGCTCGCCGAACAAGCGGTGAACGACAGCCGCGCGTTCACTGAAGAGGAAGCGCTGCACGCGTCGCCGCCGCTCATCGATCTGCTGGCGAAAGACGTCCCCGACCTGCTCGAAAAGTTGGACGGCCGGACGATCCGGCGGTTCGACGGCGCCACCGCGGTGCTCCGGACATCAGGCGCCCGGTTGACGAAGCGCGAAATGACGCTGAGGCAACGGGTGCTGAGCGCGATCGCGCACCCGAACATCGCCTATCTGCTCTTGAGCCTCGGCATGCTGGGACTGACGATTGAGTTGTGGACCCCCGGCGCGGTGCTGCCGGGCATCGTCGGCGGTGTGTCGCTGCTGCTCGCGTTCTTTGCGCTTTCCCTGCTGCCCGTGAATTACGCCGGGCTGCTGTTGATTCTGCTGGGACTGATGCTCTTCGCGCTCGAGATCAAGGTGACGAGCTATGGCCTGCTGACGGCCGGCGGCGTGATCAGCCTCGTGTTCGGGTCGATGATTCTGATGGATTCACCCGCACCTGAATTTCAACTGAGCCTGCGCATCGTGCTTCCCGTCGCCGTCGCGTTTGCCGCGATTGCCGTGATGCTGGTGAGGCTCGGAGTGGCGGCGCAGCGTCGGCCTGCCGTCACCGGCATCGCCGGCATGATCGGCGAAGCCGGACGGGCGGTCACGCCGATCGGACCTACCCAGCCAGGACGTGTGGCGGTCCACGGCGAGATCTGGGACGCGACCGCGGTCCAACCTGTCGCCGAAGGCGCGCGTGTCCGCATCATCGCCATCGACGGACTCAGGGTCACCGTCCATCCTGAATGAGGTCGTGTCATGGAAATCTCGCCAGTGGTGCCCGTGTTGTTCGTGATCGTCATCTATCTGATCAGCTCCATCAAGATCCTGCCGGAGTACGAGCGCGGCGTGATCTTCAGGCTCGGCAAGCTCCTGGTCGGGCCGAAAGGGCCGGGCGTGATCCTGGTATTCGCGCCCATCGACCGGATCGTGCGCGTGAGCCTGCGGACCGTGGTGCTCGATGTGCCGCCGCAGGACGTGATCACGCGCGACAACGTGTCGGTGAAGGTCAATGCGGTGGTCTATTTCCGCGTGATGGATCCGAACCGGGCCATCGTCGAAGTGGAGAACTTTCACTACGCCACGTCGCAGCTGGCCCAGACCACCCTGCGCAGCGTGCTGGGACAGGCGGACCTCGACGACCTGCTCTCGCAGCGCGAACGTCTGAACCAGCAGCTCCAGCACATCCTCGACCTGCGCACCGATCCCTGGGGGATCAAAGTGTCGTCGGTTGAAGTGAAACACGTGGACCTCCCGCCGGACATGCAACGCGCGATGGCCAAGCAGGCCGAGGCCGAGCGGGAGAAGCGCGCGAAGATCATTCACGCCGCCGGTGAGTTCGAAGCGTCGGAAAAGCTGTCGCAGGCCGCAAACGTGATCGCCACCGAACCGATCGCCATCACGCTGCGGTATCTTCAGACGCTGACGGAGATTGCGTCGGAAAAGAACTCGACCATTATCTTCCCGCTGCCGATCGAAATGCTGCACCTCGTGCGGCAGGCCGTCTCCACCGATTCGAAGGCCTGATCGCGGCTTGCCGGAATTCCGTCAGTGCGTCTGTCGGAATTCCGGCACCCGTCCCATGTGAGGGTTCGGCGAAGGGCGCGCGAGGCATAAAAAATCCGTGGTCTGTCTCCGTTCCCTGACACGTCTGTCGCCAGACGACGACGCAGACGGCGGCGGGACGGTGATGGGCACCGGCCGCAAGTCATCAGTGTGTAAACACATAGCGTGCGCAACACAACCGCCGCCTCGTTGGCATCGCCATTGCTCAGATGTGCAAGTGCCACGTCTGCCGAATTGAGGATTCCTCCAGTGCGCGCACACAAGCACATCACTTGGCTGGTCGCGCTCCTGGCCAGCGTCGTTTGTCTGGCGTGGCCTGCGCGAGCCGACGCCCAGGCCCGTGTGGGCCGCCGGGTCGTCGCTGT
>QHWF01000511.1 GCA_003222455.1 Acidobacteriota bacterium | reverse complement strand
GCCAACAGCGCAAAGAACGAGGATGACAATTGCTGAACAAAACGGCAACAGCGTCGGGCGTGTAGGCAAGTCGACATTGATTCGCGTCGCCGCGCTCGTGTTGGTCACCGCTGTGTCAGGAAGCGTGACCGCAAACGGCCGATCGATCCGCATCGAACTAGCTTGGCTCAAGGTTTAAATTCTCGGCGTCTGGACGGCCCAGGTGCGCCGCGCCGCACATCAGTTGCCGCGCGACGTCTTATATTCAAGCACGATGGCCAGATCCCACGGCAGCAACGTGAGGGTCTGTCCCCGCCGAATCTCGTGATCCGTTAACAGGTCGGAGCCATCAGCGGACCCATACGGAACGGACTGCTGCTGACCGGAGAAGTTGAAATAAAAGTGCAGCCGATTTCCCTCGCCGTCATGGCCATGTCGAACCTTGACGGCCTCCGCCAGATTCTGGTCTGCGCCGGTGAGACCGGTGCGTGCCAGCACGTCGCCGACGATCTCGCGCTGCAGCGTGTCTGTGACTACAGTGGCCTCGTACGTCAGCGTTCCGTTGCCGTACCGGTTGCGGGTGATTGCCGGGTACCGCCAGTGCGAATTGTCGAACCAGGCGACGGCCTCGGCCGTGTCGAGCACGAGAAATTCCTGCCACACGGAGCCTTCGTTGTTTTCGCCAACACCGTAGACGTCGGGCGTCAGCGGCCGCGGTCCCGGCAGGTTCGTAAACTCCTGATAATGGAATCCCGCGGCCGCCCGAAGCGGTCCCGGAGCCATCACGTGCCGGACCGTCGCATGCTGATCGGTGAAGCCGCTTTTGAACGCCATGACGACATGGCCGCCGCTCCTGACATAATCCGAGAGCCGCTGCAGAATCCCGTCGGACGCGCTGTACAACGGCGGCACCAGAACGACCTTGTACCGGTCCAGCGGCGCGCTTTGTGCCGGCACAAAGTCGGGCTGCACGTTGAGCGCGTAGAGAGCGTCGTACATCTGCCTCATGACGGTCGCATAGCCGACGCGATCGCTGAACGGCATGGCATCGATCGCATTCGCCGAATCCGCACTGAAGAGAATGGCCACCTGCGGTTCCGCGGCAAGATTCGCCAGCTGCGGACCTATTCTCTTCAGCTCACGTCCGACCTGGGAAACTTCGGCATACACCCGGTTGGGCTCCAGGTCGTGAGACAGCACACCTTTCCAGTAGGTCTCCTGGCCGTAGTGCAGCGACGACCAATGCCAGTAGGCGACCATGCTGGCCCCGGCGGCGATGTGGGCGTAGGTTGCGAGACGGAGCTGACCGGCGTACGGCGGGTACTGCGTTCGTGAATCCCACCCGATTGTTTGCGCGTTGGTCTCGGTGACGAGATAGTTCGTGTGTTTCAGCGACCGCGCGAGATCGCCAGTGAGCCAGATGTCGCGCGCGGTCAGCCGATCCTGGGTCTCGAAGTACGGATTCACGGCGACCACGTCGAGGTGCCGCGCAATCGCCCATTGATCCAGATTGGCGTGCACGCCACCACTGAAATCGGTGGTAATGAACTGGTCAGGGCGTCGGTACTCGTTGATAATTGCCGCCTGCCAGGCCAGATAGTCGGTCACGATGTCCTGCTGGAAGTTCTCCCATTCGAGCTTGTAGCCGGGATTCAGAATCCCGTCAGGCGGCGGAAGATCCTCCCAGGCATCGACGAGCTGGCCCCAGTACGCGAGGCCCCAGATCAGGTTGATGGTCTGCGGCCTCTGATACTTCCGTTTCAGACGCTCGACGAACGCGGCCATCGTGTACGGCGTGGCCACCCCGTTCGGGGATGTTTCGTTGTCGATCTGATAGCCGATGACCGCCGGGTGATCGCGGAAGTGCCTCGCCACCTGCCGGATGACGCGCTCGGCGTGCTGCTTGAAATGCGGGTTCAGCAGGTCCTGGTTCTGTCGCGGCCCGTAATAACCGGGCCGTTGTGACGCCGGATACGTCGGCGTGTAGGGATCGGCCAGCGGCGGTGCCGTCCCGTTGTGGGTGACAAGGATTTCGGGATATTTCTTGTACAGCCACGTCGGAACGGAGTATGTGGGCGTGCCGAGGATGACCTTTATGCCGGCCTGGTGCAGACGTTCAACGACGCGCTCCATCCAGGCAAATTGGAAATCGCCGTCGCGCGGCTCCCAGCTGCTCCACGTCGACTCTCCGACGCGGACGACGTTGACGCCGGCCTGTCGCATCAACTCGACGTCGATATCGAGCCGCTCGTATGGCATGTATTCGGGATAGTACGCGACGCCATAGAGAATGGTGTTCATCCTGGGTACCCGTTCGAGCAATTGTGAACGGGCTGCCGGTAGATCGGGTCGGTCAGATAGGTCAGATGGGTCGGGTAGGTCCTGTGGGCTGGGCCGATCGATAGTTGCCATGTGAGCCGCACGGCTCCCAGGCCGCATGGTGGCCATGACAGAAGCGCCGATGCAAATCAACGCGAGCGCAGCAAGGAGCTCTTTTCGCAGGTTCCTTCGCATTGTTCAAACCCGTCGACGAAGCTGACCCACCAGACCTACCCGACCTACCTGACACACCAGACCTAGAAGTACAGGTGCACTCCGAGTTGGAGCGTCCGGCTGCTGAGGGCCGTCCGGGTAATCCGCCCGAAGGCCGGGTTCGACGGATCCGATATCGGCTCAGCGAACTGCGCACGGTTCAGGAAATTGTAGAAGTCGGCGCGAAGCTGCAGCCGCGTCTGGCTGCCCACGGCGAGCTTCAGATCCCGCTGCACCGAAACATCGAGATTGTTGAGCCCCGGGTTGCGAACGTTTGAGAAGTAGCGGGGCGCGTTGCCGAACGCCTTGTTCGGGTCCGACGGGCCGGTCGGCGCCGCCAATCCGGCGGCAGGACACGTCCCTGAAAAGTCAAAGGCGCTGGTATCAAACCAGTGCGCAATGGTTTGATCGAAACCGGACGGAAGCGGATTCCCGATCATCATCGGCCGATTCGAAAGCGTGTGCGCGGGACTACAGTAGCCGTACGAGTTGTCCGTGATTCCGAACGGCGAGCCGCTGGCAAGCGTGTAGATCGCGCTCACACGCCAGTCGGCCAGGACGCGGCCGGCCAGACCCTCGTTCAGCCACCGTCGATCCGGTCCAAACGGCAGCTCCACGATTGGGACAATCGTCAGGCGGCGCGGAATGTCGCCGGCGCTGACCGAGCGTTCCGCACCGCGGTTGTAGAAGTCCTGGCCGAGCACGTCGAGCGACCAGAAGCCGCCCCAGTCCGACGAAGAATCGTCGCGGAGCCGGCTCCAGGTGAAGTTGGCGAGGATCGAGAGTCCACGGGTGAAGCGCCGCTCGAATTTGGCCTGCACCGAATGGTAATCCGAGCTCGAAAGACCCCAGTATCCCGGCGTCACGACCAGATCGGAGAGGCTGCCGCCGGCGGCGAGGACCTTCGCCGCCGCGCTCGGACAGAAGGGACTCGTCGTGGCGCTCCATCCGAACCGGGCCGTGGTCTCCGGTGTCTGTTGGCAGATGTTGTAGGCGTAGTTGATGGGCAGGTGGCGGCCCCGGCTGCCGACGTACGCTAATTGCGCGACCGTGGTGGCGTCGAGTTGCCTCTCGAGTGTGAGGTTCCAGAGCTGAAACAGCGGTGGCGTCTGCTGCCGCGGTGCCCACGACGAAAACGACACGCGTCCGTCGACCGGGATCGGCGCGGTGATGGCCGCGGGATCCGGATTGGTGATCCGCGGCAGGCTCGACCAGTTCGTGCCGGCCGCGATGTTGGTTCGCGCGAGCAGATTCGGACCCGGCTGCCCGTCGCCGGCGCGACCGTGACCCACCGCGCTGGGATACATGATCGCGAAGCCGCTGCGCACCACCAGACTGGGGGCGGGATTCCAGGCGAACCCCAGGCGCGGGGCGAACTGGGTCGGCGAAGGATCGAACGACGCGTCGGGCGCGTTGACGCCGAATTGCTCCCACAGCGCAGTGTACGGATTGAAAAACGCCAGCCCGTTGTGCAGTTCGCGAAATGACTGATCGTACTGCCACCTCACGCCGAGGTTGAGCGTGATCTTTGGCGAGAGCTTCAGGTCGTCCTGGACGAACAGCGCGTAACTCCAGGCGCGAGTCGAGACCATGGCGTTCTGCACCTGCACGTCGCCGTTGTTCACCGCACCGAACAGGAAATCGGCAAAGGCGTTGCCGGTTTGCG
>QHWF01000510.1:4504-9524 GCA_003222455.1 Acidobacteriota bacterium | reverse complement strand
CCCTCGCCTAACCGCGTTCAGCGTGCCCTACTCCGTGGCTCCTGTCCAGCGGAAGGGCGGTGGTCGTGCGCTTCGTCGTGTTCGTGGTCGTGCTTCTCCTTCCTCAAACAGGAAGCGGCTGTGGGAATGTGGAAATCTCGCGTGCTGTGCGAGATTTCCAAGCGACGGTGGGCCGCGTGTTGTGCGGTCCACGGGCGCGGCATTTCCATAGCCGTGGTCGCCCGCGGGTGATCTCATCGCGTGCGTTCCTTGGGCTCCTTCGTGACGCGGGGTTTGAGGCGTGGGCGATATGACTCGCCGTCGATGACGAGATCATAAGCATTGCTGGTAAACCGATCGATGGCGCTTTGCGCGCGAATCGGATCCGCGAAGGTGGCGAGCCATTCGTCCGGACCGCGGTTCGAGGTCACGACGATGGAGCCTGCCCGATAGCGCTCGAGGAGAATCTCATACAGATCGCGGCTCTCGGTCACGTCGAGGGTGTCGATGGCGAAATCGTCCAGGATCAAGAGGTCGACCGCAATGAGCTTGCGGAGTTCGGCTTCGTAGCTGTGGTCGAGCCGCGCGTGCTTCAGCGTTTTCAGCATCTGATCGGTCCGACCGGCGAGGACTGACGCGCCGCGCCGGCACGCGATGTGCCCGAGCGCATGGGCGAGAAACGTTTTGCCGACGCCGACCGGGCCGACAATCGCGACGTGGGCGTGGCTGTCCAGAAAGCGAAGGGACGTCAGCTCATTGAGGAGCGCGCGATCGAAGGTGACGTTCGCCGTGGGATCCCAGGCTTCGAGGTGCATCGTGGCATCAAGATGCGCTTTTTGCACGCGAAGCGTCACCGCGAGACTGTCCCGCCGGGTGACTTCGTCGCTGAGGATGAGCAGGAGCCAGTCCTGATGCGGCAGCTTCTGCTGGCGCGCGAGGACGAGCCGCTCCGGCAACGTGTCGAGGAGGCGCCCCAGGCGCAGGCGGCGCAAGATGGTCTTCAAATCGGGGCTGATCGTCTCGGTCGTCATTGCGACTCGCCTCCTTCAGAGGATGCCGCGGCCGCGTGGAGCGGCAGGGCGTATTGACTCGGGGGGCGGAGATACCGGGCCAGCGGGATCACGCGCGCCGCCGACGGCGGCGCCGCGGGGACGGCCGTGACCGCCAGCTCGAGCATCCGCTGGAGCCGCCGGACATCGAGCATGTCCGCGGCGAGGGCGGTCGTGCAGGCCTCGGTGACGCGGGCCGCCCCATAGCGGCGCACGAGGCCGAGCAGCGCATACACCCGCCGCATCCGGGTCCACGGCAACGGACTGTCGAGCAGCGCCGCGGCGTACTGGCCCACGACGTCGCCTGCGGTGGCCGCTTGGCGGCGCAAGGCGTCCACATTGCGGAGGGCGTACACGCTCCGCTCGACCGGATAGTCCTGGGCGTCAATGGATCGCCCCCCGGGCGGCTGGCGCGCATGCGTCTTGACGAGCACGTGCCGGTCGTAGAAGCGGACGAGCTGCGCATCGGCCCGCGCGGTCAGCCCGTGGCCGACGTACCGATGCGGCAACGAATAGAGTGCCTTGGCCACGGCCGCCAGCTGATCGCGGCCGACTTTGGGCGCACTCCACAACGGGATGTCATAGGGTGTGGTCGGCGCCGGCAGCAGCACCGCGTGCTCTTCAGCCTGGAAGTGTTCGCGCGGGCGTCGTTGGGTACGACTGTGTCGACGCAGCCCGTACTCCTCGAGACACCAGTGCCGCGCCAGGGCGCGCGCGTCGTCGAGCGTCGTGAGCACTTCGCCGGCGAAGCAATCATCGCGGACGCCGGGCACGGCACGCTCCACGCGGGCCTTGTCCCGCGCATGTCGCAC
The DNA here is from genome assembly GCA_003222455.1 of Acidobacteriota bacterium. GTDB lineage: Bacteria > Acidobacteriota > Vicinamibacteria > Vicinamibacterales > CAVVIG01 > QHWF01. The sequence continues at coordinate 7,684 of QHWF01000510.1, read as the reverse complement.
GCGGGCGGCATCGATATGGAAGTGCCGGGCCTGGGCGTACTCGAGAAACGTGGGCGCGATGCGGGGGGCGAGCGCATCGGGATCGAGAATGATCGCCTTGGTGTTATCGGGGATCAGGACGGTGAAAATCCCACCAAAAAACGCCCACGCGGCTTCGCACGCCTCAATGGCCCGCGCGGTCGTTTCCTCGAACGTCGGATAGACGAATCGATGCCGCGACCGTACGGCGGTGAAAATCCACGCCCGGAAGCGCCGCCGCTGCCGGGGGATCTGCGAGAGTGTGAGCCACCCCACCCAGCCGGTGTCGACCTGGAGCTCCTGCCCCGGCTCCCCGTCGAGAACCGGAATCGTCGACGCAGTGCGGCCAAACTGCAGCTCCAGCACCGCGAACCGATGGAGTGTCGGGTATGGAATGACGACATCCTGGCGCGCCAGCAGCTTGCGGATCTTGGTGAGGCGCAGCCCGTCCCGCAGCCACCGCTCGATCGCCATTCGCTGCGTGATGCACCGGTCCCAGCTATCGCCGCGGGGCCGCCCCCCGGTCGGATGGAGCGCCAGCAGGACGTCGCGCAGTTGCTCGTCGGTCACGGGCCCCGCGCCCGCCTGCACGCCCACGGACGCAGCCACCGAGAGATACCGCCGCACCGTTTTCGGATCGAGGCCGAGTTGCGCGGCCAGCCGCTTCTTCGGCAGGCCCTCGCCTCGTAATCGCAGGACTTCCTTGAGTTCGATCATCGTGACCTCGCGATACATCCACGCCTCCAGGTCCCAGGCGAGTGCCCAGAACCGGAGACCTTTACCGCGCGGTCAGGCGAGGGGGGAAAGGTTTTGAGAAAACCCGCCCCCAAGGGGGGAATGGTTTTGAGAAACCTCAGTCCAGCGGGGGGAAAGGTTTTGAGAAATTCTTCAGGAAAGGGTCCCTACGTTTTGAGAACCGACAGCCGGATACTGCCGGGCTGCCCACCTGCTTCAAGTTGGTAACGAAGCGGTGAACTTTGCATCGCCTGCGGAACACTGTCCATTCTTGCCTCGTCCATCCGTCATATAGACTGAACGGGCCGACGTCGCCACGAACATGCGGCAAGCGCGGTGATACCGAAGGTGCCCGATGGAGCTGCCGCTTGAGGTGGACCACGCGATGCTGATGATTACTGTCGAAAAAGATCGGGCTCTGGTAACGCTTCGACTCGAGGGTCAGCTCTCGTTGCCGGAAGTGCGTGAACTGGCCAGGACCCGCGACATGGCGGCCTTCGAGCGGCCGGACTGCCGCCTGTCGATCGACGTGACCGACGTCGTTGAGATCGACCGCCACGGGAGGGAGTTCCTGGCTCACCTGCAGCGGCGCGGCGACTGCATCGTACGATCCGGCGCCACCCGAGCCACGTCGACGCGCTGTTCGCTGCCGATGCGGGTTCTGCACCGGCTTCCTGAGCACTGACAGCGCGCCCCGCCTTCGGGGGGGGCTGCGACGGCAGCGTCGCACTACTCGTCGAGCCGTACCAGCCCGCGCCGCGTGGCGACCTTGATCGCCTCGGTGCGGCTCGTCACGCCGAGCTTCTCGAACAGATGGGCGAGATGCGTCTTCACCGTTCGCTCGCTGATGTCGAGCGCGGTGGCGACCTCCTTGTTCGCCTTTCCGTCTGCCACCAGCTTCAGCGCCGCCATTTCGCGCGGCGTCAGCTGCACGCGCGTGACGCCTTCCGCGAGCTTGGCCGCCGCCGCCGGCGCGAGATAGCTCTGGCCGGCCAGCACGCTACGAATGCAGCGCACGAGATCGTCGGCGGAGATGTCTTTGAGGACGTAGGCTTTCGCGCCTGCCTTCAACGCTCGCGAGATCTCGTCATCCGTATCGTACGTCGTCAGCACGATGACGCGTGCCGCCGGATCGCGCTCGCGGATGCGGCGGACGACCTCGACGCCCTCCATCACCGGCATTCGCAGATCGAGCAGCGTCACATCGGGACGATGCCGCTCGTAGGCGGCGATTGCCTCGACACCATTGCCCGCCTCGGCGACGACGCGAAGATCCGGCTCCTGGTTGATGATGTTGGCGACGCCGGTGCGCAGCAGCGCGTGATCGTCGACCAGCAGGACGCTCGAGGGCGGAGTGGTGCGAGCGGCGACGTCAGCCTGCACTATGCACCTGCGTTGGCAGCGAGGATGGTTCCCAGGCGAGCACGACCTCGGTGCGTCAGCGACGCCCCAATGCGGTCGGCGCGCTCTTGCATGCTGGTCAGACCGAAACCGGAGGTCGAGCGGTCGCGGCCGATGCCGCGGCCGTTGTCGGCGACCGACAGCCGCAAGCCGACGGCCTGCACCGGCGAGGCGCGCAGCGTGATGCGCGCGGCGCGCGAGTGTCGGACGGCGTTGGTGAGGGCTTCCTGTGCGATGCCGATGATTTCGCGTTCGACGGCGTCGCCCAGCCGTGGCAGTTCATCGATCACGACATCGATCGGTGTCTTCGCGGTCCGCTGGCCCATCTCGGCCAGCCGCTTGAGGGCGGTCGCGATGTCTTCGCCCGGTCCGACGTTCGGGCGAAGGGCGCCGACCGAGCGGCGCGCCTCGGTCAGGTGGGTGCGCGCGAGATCGATGGCAATCTCGATGTTCGCGGCCGCTGCGGCTGGAGCCGTCGCGCCGCTCTCGCGCTGCGCCGCCTGCAGCTGCATCAGAATCGCCGCGAAACCCTGCGCCAGATTGTCGTGAATATCACGCGCGAGGCGATTCCGCTCCTCGAGGATCGCCTTGCGCCGCTCTTCACGCCGGTTGAGATCGATCAGCCGGTTGTGATGCAGCGCCAGCGCGGCCTGTCGTGCGACCGCCTCCAGGAGCGCGATTCGCCACCATTGATTCTGCCGATCCAGCGGCCCGGCAACCGACATCGTCATCCAGCCGAGCGTCCGGTTGCCGAGCGACATCGGCGTGGCGACGAGCGCGGCGGAGTTCATGCGGCGCGCGAACACGCGAAACGCCTCGGGCAGCCGCGGATCGTCGGCAGCGTACTCGATCGTCTCGTTCCACCCGGGCCGATAGTCGAACAAGTGCTGTTCGAGGCTGGCGCAGCCGAGGCGCTTGACCTCGTCGACGGCGTGATGCGCGTCCCAGTCGTCCGTCCTCGGTGTATAGAGCCGATCCTTGACGTAGACCATCCAGAGCTCGCCGCGTTCGCCGCTCTCGTCGATC
>QHWF01000510.1:0-4469 GCA_003222455.1 Acidobacteriota bacterium | reverse complement strand
GACGTCCGGCTCGCGGACCAGGAGGTCGAGCGCGAGGTTGACGATCTCCGTCTGCATGTTGGCGCGGCACTCGGCGCGCCCGCGCTCGCGCGCTTCGCGGATCAAGGCGGCGCGGAGTACTTCCGGATCGTTCGAGCCAGCTTCTGCCGGCTGCTGACAGACGTCAGCGAATTCGCCGCACGGCGGATGATCCGGCTCAGCAGCTGAATTCGTTGGATGCTCGACGCTCACGACATCTCCCTTGCTCGAGCGAGCCCTTCGGAATTTCTTTTCATTATCGGGCAGTTCTTCGCCAACCGCCGCTCTTTTCGACACGGCTGGAAGGACCATTGCCGCATCGTCCGAAAGGAGGAGATCGAGATCGTACCGCTACTCGACCGCTGCCTCACGCCATCGAGGGACCCTGAGATCGCGCTCCTGCCCGATTGTGTGAACCCTCCTGCGACGCCCACAGTAGGGACATTCGAGGAGGTTCGTTATGTCACGTTTCATCGTAGTGCTCGTCGCCATCGCAACGCTCGCAGCGGTCCCCGCGAACGCACAGGAGATCGCTCCGGGAGCCGGACGCGTCGAACTCAGCATCATTCCGGGCGGAGGGGTTTTCTTCACCGAAAACACTGATACCCAGGAGCCGGGATTCGGCAACTACGACCTCGGCGCATCGGTCGGTGTCAACTTCAATCGCTACGTCGGCGTCGAAGGCGAGATCAGCGGGCCGCTCGGCCTCACGCAGTCGCTCCAGTTCGGCAGTTCGTCGGCGGATCAGCGGACGCCCCACATCCTGAACTACAGCGGCAACCTCGTGGTGTCCGTACCGAACAAGAGCGCCGTTGTGCCATACGTCAGAACAGGCGAGTGTCGGGGTCTCCGATACAACAACGTTCTTCACCGGCAACGTCGGCGCCGGCGTGAAGTGGTACGCCGGCCGCTGGGGGCTGCGCGGCGACTACCGCTTCATCGGCGTCCGCTCCAAGGACGACGCGCCGGAATTTTTCGGCCGCGAGAACAGGTTCGGCCACCGCGTCTACGGCGCCCTGCTCCTGAACCTCGCTCGCTGACTCTGAGAGGCTGACACGCGGTGCCGGTCGGGGCGGAGGCAAGGTCCGCCGCCCCCGGCCGGCGCCATACGAAGGAAACGATATGGCAAAACGAATGATCATCACGCTGGGCGTCACGATCGCGATCGTCGCGGCGCTCGGCTTCGTGAAATTCCGGCAGATTCAAGCGGCAATCGCCCAGGGGGCGTCGTTTCAGCCGCCCCCCGACGCCGTCACCACCATCGTCGCGAGCGAGGAGCGGTGGTCGACGACTCTCAGTGCGATCGGAACCGCTGCCGCTGTGCAAGGCGTCACGGTGAGCGCGGATCTGCCGGGCACGGTCGAACGGCTCTCGTTCGAATCGGGGACGGCGGTCCGCGCCGGCGACGTGCTCGCGCTGCTCGATACACGGCAGGAGCGGGCGCAGCTGGCGGCGCTCGAAGCACAGCGCGAGCTCGCGCGTGTGACGTTCGAACGGATGCAGGGTCTGCTGAACGAAGGCGTGATCGCACAGGCGGAGTTCGACCGGGCTGCCGCCGATTTCCGTCAGAGCGACGCCAGGGTCAACGAACTACAGGCGGTCATCGAGCGGAAGACGATCCGTGCGCCCTTCTCCGGGATTCTCGGAATCCGCAAAGCGAACCTCGGTCAGTACCTGTCCGCCGGCGGCGAGCTCGTCATGCTCCAGTCGCTCAGTCCGATCTACGTGAACTTCGGCGTGCCGCAGCAATCGGCTGGCGACGTCCCGGTCGGGAAGAGCGTCCGCGTGACGACCAACGACGCCGCAGCCGGCGCGTGGGCCGGACGTGTGACCGCCATCGATTCGCAGGTCGACGAGACGACGCGGAATATCCAGATTCAAGCGACGCTCGCCAATCCAAACGGCACCCTAAGGCCCGGCATGTTCGTCCAGGCCCAGCTGGAGCTCGGCGTCCCGCGCAGTCTGGTGGTCGTGCCGGCGTCGGCAATCAGCTACGCATCATTCGGAGACTCGGTGTTCGTCATCGCTGATCTGAAGACGCCGGACGGGCGCGCCTATCGCGGCGTGCGGCAGCAGATCGTCAAGCTCGGAGCGGCGCGGGGCGATCAGGTATCGATCCTGTCCGGGGTGAAGTCGGGCGACGAGGTCGTCACCTCCGGCGTCTTCAAACTTCGCAACGGCGCGGCCGTTCAGATCAACAACAACGTCAAGCCGGCGAACGATCCCGCGCCGAAGCCGGAGAACAGCTGATGAAATTTACGGATCTCTTCGTCAGGCGACCGGTCCTCGCGGTCGTTGTCAACCTGGTCATCCTCATCGCCGGACTGCAGGCGATCCGCTCGCTCAGCGTCCGCCAGTATCCGCGCAGCGACATCGCCGTCGTGACCGTGACCACCGCCTACGTCGGCGCCAACGCCGATCTGGTGCGCGGGTTCATCACCACGCCGCTCGAGCGGGTGATCGCCAGCGCCGACGGCATCGACTACATGGAATCGTCGAGTGCGCAGGGGCTCAGCACGATCACGGTGCACTTGAAACTGAATTACGACACCAACGCGGCGCTGACGCAGATCCAGGCCAAGGTCGCGCAGGTGCGCAACGATCTGGCGCCGGAAGCCGAGGCGCCGATCATCAACCTGGAGACCGCCGACAACCAGTTCGCGGCGATCTACCTCGGGTTCTCCTCCGCTGACATGGATCCGAACCAGGTCACCGACTATCTCACCCGCGTGGTCCAGCCGAAGCTGAGCGCGATCGCGGGCGTGCAGCGCGCCGACATTCTCGGCGCCCGCACGTTCGCGATGCGAATCTGGCTGAAGCCGGACCGGATGGCCGCGCACGGCATCGCCCCCGCGATCGTCAGGGACGCGCTCGCCAGGAACAACTACCTGTCGGCAGTCGGGCAGACGAAGGGGTCGATGGTGTCGGTGAACCTGGTGGCCAACACCGACCTGCGGACCGCGGACGAGTTCCGGCAGCTGGTCGTCAAGGAGCGGGGCGGGGTGGCCGTCAGGCTTGGCGACATCGCCGACGTGGTGCTCGGCGCCGAGAACTACGACCAGGACATCCGCTTCAACGGCGAGTCGGCCACTTTCATGGGCATCTGGGTGCTGCCGACCGCGAACACGCTGGACGTCATCGCGCACGTCCGCGACGCGCTGCCGCAGATCCGCGCGCAGCTGCCGGCCGGGATGACGGTGGGCGTGCCGTACGACTCGACCGAGTACATCCGCGACGCGCTCGGCGAGGTGCTCCGCACCCTCATCGAGACTCTTCTCATCGTCATCGCGGTGATCTTCCTGTTCCTCGGGTCGTTCCGATCCGTGGTCATTCCGATCGTCGCGATTCCAATTTCGCTGATCGGCGCGGTGTTCCTGATGCTGGTGGCCGGCTTCACGGTCAACCTGCTGACGCTGCTCGCCATCGTGCTCTCGGTCGGCCTCGTCGTGGACGACGCGATCGTGATGGTGGAGAACGTGGAGCGCCACCTGCAGCAGGGGCGGCGCCCGGTGCAGGCCGCCCTCGACGCCGCGCGCGAGACGCTCACGCTCGCGGCGGTCTATGCGCCGATCGGCATCCAGGGCGGTCTGACCGGATCGCTCTTCCGCGAATTCGCCTTTACGCTGGCCGGCGCGGTCATTGTCTCCGGCGTCGTCGCGCTCACGCTGTCGCCGATGATGGGCGCCCGTCTGCTGCGCGCCGGCGACGCTGAGCGCGGATTCGCGGCCTGGATCAATCGCCGATTCGACACGGTCCGGCGCGGCTACACGCGCGGCCTCACCGCCACGCTTCGCTATCGTCCGGTGGTCGTCACGGTGTGGATCGTCGTCGCGCTGCTCGTCGTGCCGTTCTACCTGTTCTCGCAACGCGAGCTGGCGCCCGCCGAGGATCAAGGCTTCTTCTTCGGTTTCGTCCAGGCACCGCCGAATGCCACGCTCGAGCAGACGAAGCTCTTTACCGATCAAATCCACGACGTCTATCGATCGATGCCGGAGAGTGCCAGCATCTTTCAGATCACGCTCCCGAGCGGCGGCTTCGGCGGCATGGTGACGAAGCCGTGGGGCGAGCGGAAGAAGACGACGCAGCAGCTGATGATGGAGGCGATGGCGCCGCTCTCCAGAATTGCAGGCGTGCGGGTCATTCCGCAGGCGCCGCCGCCGCTGCCGGGCGGCGGCAACTTCCCGGTGGACCTCGTGATTGCGTCGGCAGGCGAACCCCGGCAACTGGTGGAGGTCGCGCAGCAGCTCGTGCGGAAGGCGTTTGCGAGCGGCATGTTCATCTTCGCCGACACCGACGTGAAGTACGACCAGCCGCAGACCGAGGTCGTGTTCGATCGCGACCAGCTCCGCTCCCAGGGCGTCGATCTCAGCCAGGCCGGCCGCGACCTCTCCACGCTGCTTGGCGCCAACTACGTGAACCGCTTCAGCATCCAGGGCCGCAGCTACAAGGTG
>QHWF01000509.1 GCA_003222455.1 Acidobacteriota bacterium | reverse complement strand
CGAGCTCGGCCTCACGAAACCCGCGGAGCTTGAGGATCTCCTGAACCTCGGCGGCTTCCCCGAGCCATATTTCAGCGGCTCGGCGGTCGAAGCGCGGCGCTGGTCGCGCGATCATCGGACTCTGCTGATTCGCGAGGAAGTCGCCAGTCTCGAACGCGTGCAGGATCTCGGGAATCTCGAGCTCCTGATGCTGCGCCTGCCAGAGCTGGTCGGGTCACCGCTCTCCATCAATGCCCTGCGGGAAGATCTGCAAGTCACGCACAAGACGGTCGCGCACTGGTTGCAGATCCTGGAACGGCTCTATGCCATCTTCCGGCTCTCGCCGTTCGGTGCGCCGCGCATTCGGGCGGTCAAGAAGGAACAGAAGCACTACCACTGGGATTGGAGCGTCATTCAGGAGCCGTCACTTCGATTCGAGAACCTCGTGGCGGGGCACCTCCTCAAATGGGTCCACTTCGAGCAGGACGCCAAGGGCCGTGATCTCGAGCTCCGGTACTTCCGCGACACGGACCGTCGAGAAGTCGACTTCGTGGTTGTCGAGCGCCGGGCTCCGCAGCTCTTTGTCGAATGCAAGTGGGGCGATACCGAGGTCGATCGCGGGCTCAGATACCTGAAGGCGCGATTTCCGAAATGCGAGGCGTGGCAAATCTCGGCGGCTGGCACGAAGGATTACGTCACGCCCGACGACATCCGTGTGGCTCCAGCGATGCAACTGCTTCGTGGGCTCGTGTGATGAGCGCAGCGGTGTGCCGCGCGGGAAGGTCGGTTGTGTGTTGATTTTCGCGTGGCCCAGGTCGTGCCGCCTTTATACTGCTCGGGTGCAAAAGGTTGCCGGTTTCCTGGCCGCTCTGGCGCTGCTAGGCCTGCGCGGTGAAGCCCGGACCGTGCAGGATTCGGGATCCACCTCCGCGTCCTCCGCGTCCTCCGTGGTGACGACGTACTGTGTGACCTGTCACAACGACAGGCGAAAGACCGGGGGACTTACCCTCGAAACCTTCGACCCGGCACACCCCGAAAAGACCGACGACATCGCGGAGAAAATCATTCGCAAGCTCCGGGTCGGTCTGATGCCGCCGCCGGGCGCCAGGCGTCCCGACGAGACGACGGTCGCCGCCTTTCTGGCGGCGCTCGAATCGCGCATCGACGAAATCGCCGCGCAGGATCCGAATCCCGGCTGGCGTCCGTTCCAGCGCCTGAATCGCGCCGAGTACACACATGCGATCAAGGACCTGCGCGACGTCGATGTCGACGTCGCGCCGTATCTTCCGCCCGACACCGTCAGCGGCGGGTTCGACAACGTCGCCGACGCGCAAAGCTTTTCTCCCACACTGCTCGAAGGCTATCTCCGCGCCGCCGGTCAGATCAGCCGCCTGGCGATGGGCGATCGCTTCGCGACCCCCGGCCCGGTGACGTTCAAAGTGCCGACCGGCGCGTCGCAGGTTGTGCGTGGTCCGCACACCTCGCCGGGTCTCCCAGGACCCTCGATGTCTCTGTCGACGCGCGCCCTCCCCAATCGCCCCGGGAAACAGCCCGATGGGTGCGTATGCTCGTTACTTCCCCACCGGTAACAGGCTTCATCACCTTCGGAAGACTGGCCGACTGCCACAAGGGTGTCACGAGGCCGAATCAGGTTCGCGTACGCTGGGCTCACGTCTTCGCTCTCGCAACGGTCCCCCGCTGCGCGCCCGGCGGCACGGGCCACCGGACCGATCCGTTTCGCGCATTTGGTTGTCCGCCTGCGCCGGACCGGAGCTACATGTCGAACGAGCAATTCACACGGCTGACACCTCTCAGTCAGCTAGACACATCAGGGTTACCCTGGTTTAACCGAAGACACGAAGACGCGAAGAACGCACGAAGAAAGGACATTCCTACTTCGAGGGCGCGTTCTCCGTGGATTTGTGCCCAAGCATCCGCCAGATCGCGTGGGCCAGCGAGATGAACGGGTGCCCGCGGTCGACCGGAGTGCCGTCTTCGGCCGCCCAAATCGCGGCCAGCACGGCCTGAGCAAACGCCCAGGCCAGCACTCGCCCGCGATTGACGTTCAGTTTGCGCCCAAACTGATCCACTCTTCTCTCGATCGTCGATGGCTCCAGGAACAATTCCGGCGCCTCGTACGGATTCCGGAGCGCCGCCCCGACCTCGTATTCGAGCTCGCCGACAGCCCCTTTCGGATCGATCGCGAGCCAGCCGCGACGTGCATCGAACAGAACGTTGTAATGATGGAGATCGCCATGAAACAATTGCCGGTGCCGTTGTGACACGCACAGGTCTGAATAGATGCGATGTCCCTGCTCGATGAGATCCTCCGGAATTTGACGGTCGCCGCCTGCCGCGTAGCGGTCGAAGCCTGCCGCCCAGTCCTCGACGGCCGGCCATGCGTTCGCTGACGCGTGCGGACACAGCCTCGCAATCACATCGGCCAGAATGGCCGTTGCTTCATTGTCGCGCCCGCCGAGAGCCATGTCCGCGAGCGACTGTCCCGGCTGCAGACGCTCCATCAGCACGCCGCCGCCGACATGTTCGTACACGCGTGACATGCCCCTGCCGTCGAAGGCCTCGAGGATGGCGCCGGAGCGCCACTCATCGCCTTCGTTCCTCAGGACCTTGAGCACGACAGATTGGCCGTCGCGGCTGCCGAATGCCAGCAGCGAACTGTCGGTGACGCACGTACTCTCGACCGTCACGCGCCACTCGCGAGTCAATCCATCGAATCGCTTCTGCAGTTCAGTTGAGGCGTGACATTCTCTTCTTCGTGCGTTCTTCGTGACTTCTTGTCTTCGTGGTTGCATTTTGAGTGTTTTTCAGAAATCGAACCCGTCGATGTTGCTCTTCGTAATCCGCAGCGGAACGCCGAGGACGATCTCGCTGTTGCGGATCTCGAGCGGCCCCAGCCGGCCGGCCCCGATTCGCGCGGCGCCCGTGCTGATTTCGTTCTGCGCGAGCTTTGCGCCGGCATACACCGTGAGATATCCGAGATCGCGCGTATTCCACAGCACGATCGTCTGCACGATGCCGCCGTGAACGTACGGCTTGTTGATGTTCGGCAGCGAGAGGCCGATGACGTCGACGCGGAGACCGGATTGCCGCACGGCTTCGGCGGCACCCGGCACGGCCGGCGCCGCAATCGCCATGATCAACTTGACGCCCGGATACACCTTCAGAATCGTCTGCGCCTCCGCGAACGCCTTGTCGCGATCGTCGTCGCTCGGCCGAATCGTCACGAGCGTCAGCCGCGGATAACGATCGGCGAGCCGCTGCTTGATGAACTTGATCCACTCGTTCTGATTCGCGGCGGTCAGGGCCCCGGTGATCACGGCAAATTCGCCGCTGTTCTGCAGCAGCCGCGCCGCCTCGTCGGTCAGCGTGTTGGCGATACCTTCGGGTGTGGCCTGGTTGACGAAGAACTCGCGCGCATCCGGCTCCGCGTCCGCATCCCAGGTGAGCACGTGGATGCCGCGAGCGCGCGCCTTCCGCAGGACGGTCGAGATACCGGCGCGATTCTCGACCGCAACGGCAATGACGTCGACCCGCCGCGTAATCCAGTTTTCGATCAGCTCGTTCTGTTTCGCCGCATCCAGGCTGGTGGGTCCGTCCCAGATCAAATCCACGTTCAGGTCACGGGCCGCTTCCTCGGCGCCCGCGCGGCAGCTCACAAAATACGGATCGCCCTTGGCCTTCGGCATCACCGCGATGACCGGACGATGCCTCGGCGGCGGTCCTGCACCGGACAGAGATCGATCCGCCGTACTCCCCAACGAATGCACGAGCCATACGTTGGTTCCGGCCACGATGATCGAGCCGAGCAGGATCGTGCCGCACAGGACGGCAACCTGGCTGTTTTTCACCGGCGTGTCCTCATTGTCGATTGCCGACTGCTGACTGCTGATTATTGATGGCTGACCGCCGATTGCTGACTGCTGATCCGTGAGTGCCGATCTCGCGTACGGGTCCCGCCGCAGGCGATCGACGGCGATCGTGGCGACCAGCAGCACACCGGTCAACACGCCCGTGAGCTCCGACGGGAGCGCCGCAAGGTGCAACCCATTCTGCAGGATCGAGAGCGACAACAGACCCCACAATGTCCCGCGCCCACCGAACACCGAGGTCCCGCCGAGAACGACCGCGGTAATCGCATCGAGCTCGTATCCGGTTCCGGCGTCGGCTTTCGCCTGACCGAGGTGTGCCACGTAGATGATCGCGGCAAGGCTCGACACCACACCCGACAGCACGTACACCAGCCCAAGCCGCTTCGCGACGGGAATCCCTGCGTATCGAGCGCCGGCGGCGGTGAAGCCGATCGCGTAGAACGCGCGGCCGAATACGGACCGATGCAGCAGAATGGTGTACGCGACATAAACGAGCACGAAGACTGGCAGCTGCGCAGGGACCACGCTCCACAGGTACCCCTGTCCGAGGAACAGAAAGCCGGAAGGGAAACCGCTGTAGTTCACGGCGCCGTGCGTCAACCCCTCGGCAATCCCGCGGAACAGCGACAACGAACCGAGGGTCACGATGAGAGGCGGCAGATTCAACTGTGCGATCAGGAGCGCATTCAGCGCGCCGCCGGCGCATCCGGAGAGCAGCGCGATCGCAACGGCAGCGGCGAGCGGAAACTGCCAATCGGAGTACGCGGCGCCGAACAGCACCGCGGCGAGCCCCATCATCGACGCGACCGACAGGTCGATGCCGCCGGTGATGAGAACGGGCGTCAGAGCCGTCGCCAGCAGTCCGAGCTCGATGCTGAACCGCGCCACCTCGAAGAAGTTGGCGATCGTGAAAAAATGCGGCGCGATGGCCGAGAAGACCGCCATCTCCAGGATCAACACGATGGGGAGCATCCACCGGCCGTTGCGCACCCAGCCCTGCACCCCCGTGACGCGCGGGCTGATGGAGCGTGCGCCTTTCAGCCGAGTGGCCTCCATCGATCACGCCCGAGTCGCGTGCAGCATCGACAGCGATCGGGCGGTCCGGCCGCGGATCGCATCGATGACGACCGCCGTCAGGATGATGGCGCCATGAAGAGCGCGCTCCCAATAGGCGCTGACCCCGAGGAATGTCAACGCCGGGCCGATCGCGCCGAGCAGGATCACCCCCAGCAGCGTCCCGGCCACTGTGCCCCGGCCGCCCGTGATCGCCGTGCCGCCCACGATGACCGCCGCGATAACTTTCATTTCCAGACCAAGGCCGGTGTTGGGCGGAATCTGGTTGAATCGAACGGCGTTCACGAATGCCGCCAGGCCCACCAGCGCGCCCCCCACGACGAACACCGAAAGCCTGACCGCCGATGTGTCGATCCCGGCGAGGCGGGCCGCTTCCCGATTCGATCCGGTCATGTACACGGCGCGTCCGGCCGCCATATTGCGCATCGACCACGCGACTGCCGCCAACAAACTCACACCGAGACACGCGAGGATTGCCAGATACGCGGCAGGAGTCACACCGAGCCACTGGAAGTCCGCGGGCAAATCGACGACCCACGCGCCCTGGGTGATCCATCGCACCCCGTCACGCAGCGCCACCATCGACGCGAGCGTCACGACGATGGACGGAACGCCGGCGTAGGCGATCAGCGCTCCGTTCACCGCGCCGAGTCCGGCGCCGGCCACACACCCGGCAAGTCCCGCCATCATCGTCGTCAATCCGCGCGTGGCGGAGACTCCAGCAACGAGGCTGCAGACAGCGAACAACGACCCGACCGAAACGTCGATTTCACCGGTCAGGATGACCAGCGTCGCACCGACGGCGATCAGCAGGACCGGCAGGTTTGCGAGAAACAGATCGCGAAGATTGGCCGACGAGAAGTACCCGGGCGCCGCAACCGCGAGGACGGCCGCAAGCGCGAGAATCGCGAGAGCGACGGAGATCTCCCGGCGTGAATGCTTCAACTCTCAACTCTCAAGGCCCGTCTGCTCATCCTCTTTGCACCGGCGCCGGGGCCCTCCAGCCTCCGCTCGCCGCCGTGTTTCTGCGAGCGACGGTGGACCCGCCGTAGCCTTGGCGAAGGCGGGCACCGCCTGCACCCCAACGCGGCTGCCGCGTTGGGACCCCGCACCGCCGCATGGCCGCAGGCGCCCCTACCCGTCCCGCCTATCTTTTTTGCACTGGCGCTGGGGCCCCACCCCCCAGCGCGAACTGACGCTGATGCGTCGGCGGCGGCTTTGCCTGGCCGCCACCTGCACCCCAACGCGGCTGCCGCGTTGGGGACCCCGCACCGCCGCATGGCCGCAGGCGCCCCTACCCGACATGCCCATCCTGCCTATCCTGCCCCTCTCGCCCGTCCCGGCTTCGATCACCGATCGCCAGCGACAGAATGTTCTGCTGCGTTGCCTCGTTGCGCGAGAGCACGCCGGCGATGGTCCCCGCACGCATGACGACAATTCGATCGCTCATGGCCAGGATTTCGGGGAGCTCGGACGAAATCATGAGGACGGCGACGCCGCGCGCCGCGAGGGCACGGATGATGTCGTGAATCTCGACCTTCGAGCCGACATCGACGCCCTGTGTCGGTTCGTCGAGGATGAGCACGGCCGGATCGATCGACAGCCAGCGCGCCAACGCCACCTTCTGCTGGTTGCCACCCGAGAGCGATCGGACCATCGCATCAACGGACGGCGTCTTGATCCGCAATTCGCCGACGTAGCGCTGCGCAATCGATCGTTCTGACGCCGTGTCGACCAACCCGTTGCGAGAGACCGCGCTCAGATTCGCGAGGGTCACGTTTCCGGCCATCGACATGTCCTCGACCACTCCGTGCAGCGGGCGGTCCTCTGGAACGTAACCGATCCGCAGCCGGATGGCATCTTCCGGGGTGTGGATCCGCCGCGAGACACCGCCGACCAGAATCTCGCCCGAATCAAGAGGCGCGAGCCCGAAGATCGTCTGGGCGACCTGCGTCCGGCCCGAGCCGACCAGTCCGGCCATTCCGAGGATTTCGCCGGCCTTCACGACGATCGACACGTCGCGCACGCCCAGGGCACGCTGCGTCACGTGACGCAGTTCCAGGACGACGCCGCCAACGGCCGCGTTCGCCGGACGCGCGGCTGACGCCTCGCGTTCCGTTCGCCGGCCGACCATCAGGCGAACGAGGTCGGCGCGCTGCAGGTCCCCGGCCGGCCGCGTCGTGACGATTTCGCCGTCGCGCATCACCGTGATGCGATCGGCCAACGCGAGTACTTCCTCGAGGCGATGGGAGATATAGACGATACCGGCTCCGCGGTCGCGGAGCAGTCGGATGACGCTGAACAGGCGTTCCACTTCGCGATCGGTCAACGACGCCGTCGGTTCGTCCAGGATCAGAATCTTCGCCTCGGCGCCGATCGCCCTCGCAATCTCGACCAGCTGCTGTTCCGGCATCGTGAGGGTTTCGATCAGCCGGTCGACGCCGAACGACGCGCCGATCCGCCGGAGCAACTCCGCCGCGCGCCGACGCTGCCGGCGCCAATTGACGCGACGCCAGAGCCCTTCGTGTTCGAGGCCGAGGGCCATGTTCTCGGCCACGGTCAGGTGGGGAAACAGGGCCGGCTGCTGGTAGATGGCGGTGATGCCCTGCGCCCGCGCGGTGCGTGGATTCATCCGTATCGCGGA
>QHWF01000508.1 GCA_003222455.1 Acidobacteriota bacterium | reverse complement strand
AGCTCCAGGGCTTCCGTCATCAACGCTTCGTGAGTCACGTGAAGTGATAATAGCAGTGTGCCAGTGCTGCTGTTGTTCATCATCGCGTCGTTCGAGCCGCGCGTTGCGCATGCGCCGGGACTCAATCCAATCGTGATCGAAAACCAGAAGGCGTCCAATGCCGACTGGGAGCTCACGAACCCCGCACTCGAACGCGAGATCGAAGGCTACGCGTCCGCCACGAGCGTCAATCGCGGCGACGCCATCGAGGTGTTCGTCAGTTCCCGCGATCCGCGGTACACGATCGAGGTCTTCCGCATGGGGTGGTACGACGGCCGTGGCGCGCGGCGTGTGACCGAGCCGTTCGAGCAGCACGGCATCGTGCAGGAGATGCCGGCTCACGATCCCGCCACCGGCCTGAGTGAGTGCCGCTGGAAGGATCCGGTCCGCATTCTCACGAAGGGCGAAGACGGCGCGTGGACGAGCGGCGTGTATCTGCCCGGCTCACCGCGCGTCCTTCCGGCAAGCAGTCGTTTGTCGTGTTCGTCGTGCGAGACGACGAGCGGAAGTCGGCGATCCTGTTTCAGTCGAGCGTCACCACGTTCGCGGCGTACAACAATTGGGGCGGCAAATCGCTGTACGGGTTCAACAGCCGGAATGCGCCGGCGCGCAAGGTGTCGTTCGATCGGCCGTACGCGACGAACCCGTACGGCGTGCGTCTGGACGGAGCGGGCGACTTTCTCCGGCGGTGGGAATACAACGCGGTGCGATTCCTCGAACGTGCCGGGTACGATGTGACCTATATCACCGATGTGGACACCGACCAGCGCGCGGACCTGCTGCCGCAACACCTCGCGTTCCTGTCCGTCGGACACGACGAGTACTGGTCGGCGGCCATGCGCACTCACGTGGAAGCCGGCCGCGATCGCGGCGTCCATCTCGCATTTCTCGGCGCCGGCGCCTGCTTCTGGCGAATCCGTTTCGAGCCCGACAGCCGTGGTGTCGCGAACCGGACGATTGTCGGTTACAAGGAAAAGGCCGGGGACGAGGATCCACTCGCGCTCGATGGCAATCCGGCGAACGACCGGTCGATCACCGGCCGCTGGCGCGATCGACCGGCGTCACGTCCGGAAGAGCGGCTCATCGGTGTCATGTATGCCGCTGACCCGGTAGAGGGCGACATCATCGTCGAGGCGCCCTCCCATTGGGCGTTTGCCGGCACCGGATTGAAGCGCGGCGACGCGCTCCGCGGACTGCTCGGCTACGAAGTGGACGCGATTTACGGCGACAGCCCTGCAGGACTCGTCCGCCTCGCGCACTCACCGTTCGTCGACCACGGTAGAACGCGATTTGCCGACATGACGCTGTACACAGCCGAAAGCGGCGCAATCGTCTTTGCGTCAGGTTCCATGCAGTGGAACTGGGGACTCGACGGTTACAACGCTCCTGCCTGGCATTCGTCGCGAACGAACGAGTCGGCGCAACAGCTGATGCGTAACGTGCTCAACCGCATGAACCGGGGACGTGGGGAACATGGCCTGGCGCCGAGGCGACGCTCGAATACCGTTGTGCTGATCGCCACCGCCATCGCGGCACTCGTGGTGCTGCGCGCGTGGATATCGAGTAGGATGGGGCGCCGTGACTCCCAACGATGAACACCGTCAACGATCCGACCGGCGCAAGCAATCGCGCGGCGGCCGGCGACCGCATGATCGCCCCGGTTTTTCTCCCCTGGTGCTGGTAGCCGACGAGGAATCGCAGAGCCTCGAAATGTGCGAAATGATACTCGCGAAGCTGCATTTCGCAGTGGCGCCGGTCAACTCCATCGCGAAGGCTGTGGCGATTATCGAAACTCTGCGCCCCGATGTCATCGTGGCGCATGCCAGGGACGTAATGCCTCTCCAGCGCGCCGCCTGGCCGAGCGGTGTGCCGTTCGTCAACGTCACCGAGGACATGCGCGATCCGAACTCCGTTGTGGAGGCGATCCGCCATGCACTTCGCGCTCGACTGGTAGCCTGAGAAGCAGGCCGCTGAAAAACGCGGCCTGAAGTGAAAAGTTAAAGCTGAAAACCTAAAACTGGGCCTACATTTCGACCGTTAACTTTTAACTTTTACGTTTTCAGTTTTCAGTTCAGGTCGGCGCTTTTTTCAGCGACCTGCTAGTGTTGCGGGCAATCGTGCGTCGCGCAGAATTCCGCAAGGGCGCGCTGCACTTCGTCACGTGCAGCCTTCTCCGCACCCGCTCGACGTGCATTCGCGATCGCCCTGTGGACCGCGGTACCGATGGACAGCAGATCGACCGAGATCATCGGCTGTGACCAGGTCTCTCGGAGTTGCTGCCGCTGTTCAAACGCGTGGAGTCCGCCGGGCGGAACCGGCCCGGTCGGCGTGGTCCACAAGGTTTCCACCGGACCGAGGAGATTTGCTGAGTACCGCGGCCGCGCGCAAATCTCGATGTGAAAGTCGGCGTGCGACTCCGGGAGCGTCAATCGCAGCGGCGCCGGCCGTTCCAGCGCCGAACGGATCCGTGCGACCGAGACGGGCAGCTCTGGGTTGACCTCCGGTGCGGACGTCGGCTCCACGGGCGGTTGTATCCCGAGAGCCAGCGCGACCCCGATGATCCCGGAGAGCATGAATTTAGGACGTCCGCAGCCCGCAGCCGGCCTGAACCGGATTATTCAGGTTTCGTTTTCAGTTCCGCGTCGTGCTCCTTGATGAACGCGCGAATTTCGTCGGCCATCGCGAGCAGCTTCACCCACTGTTCCTTGTAGAGGGTCACAGGAAAGCGTCCGAGGCCATAGACCGAGACGCCGCCCTTTTCGCTGACCTTCAGGCCCGTACTGCGCCCGCGCTGGGTCTTCAGCCGTTCGTTTTCGGCCTTGAGCCGTTCCACTTCGGTCCTCAGATCGTCGTCTACTTCTGCCATTTTGCGTGCCTCGACTCCGGCCGGTCAGCCACCAGCCACCAGATAAACCGCAAGTGCCAGCGTCCCGGTGAACAGCGCCGCCAACACGACGCCAACGAGGTTGAGGCGGCGGCTGGTCAGGTTCGTGAGCTGTGATTCACACATCGGACGGTCCCCACACCAGACACATCATGGCACTGCGATGGAGGTTCAATCAACCGAGCCGGAACGGCGTTTGAATCTGCCGGGGCATCACTCCGCAGATTGCGATGCGATCCAAACTCGGAGAGAGTGACAGAAGAATGAAGGAATGACGGACCCTGCTGAGCCAATCGTGCTGATCACCGGCGCAACGGACGGCGTCGGCAAAGTCGTCGCGGCTCGTCTCGCCGCGTCAAATGCGCGCGTCCTGGTTCATGGACGCAGC
Source organism: Acidobacteriota bacterium (assembly GCA_003222455.1). Lineage (GTDB taxonomy): Bacteria > Acidobacteriota > Vicinamibacteria > Vicinamibacterales > CAVVIG01 > QHWF01. The sequence continues at coordinate 1,057 of QHWF01000508.1, read as the reverse complement.
GAGGAAAAGGGCGCGGACACGCTGCGCGACATTCGGCGCGAGGCCGGTCACTCGCGTCTCGAATACTACCGAGCTGATTTCGCGTCGCTGGACGAGGTGCGCCGCCTGGCGCACGACGTCACGGCCGCGCACAATCGGCTCAACCTGCTGATCAACAACGCCGGTATTGGATTCGGTCCTCCGGGAGCGGAACGCGAAACCAGCCGCGACGGTTACGAGCTCCGCTTCGCCGTCAACTACCTGGCACCGTTCCTGCTGACCCATCTCCTGCTGGCCACACTCCGGCGCAGCGTCCCGGCCCGCATCGTGAACGTGGCCTCCCTCGGGCAGTATCGAATCGATTTCGACGACGTGATGCTGACGCGCGGGTACGATGGCACGCGCGCGTACCGCCAGAGCAAGCTGGCGCTCGTCATGTTCACCTTCGATCTGGCCGCGCTGCTGGAAGGTACGGGGGTGACGGCGAATGCGATTCACCCTGCGACCTTCATGAATACCAGGATGGTGACCGAAGCCGGGATGCAGCCGCAGCACACCGTCGAGGATGGAGCTGACGCGATCCTTCACCTCGCCACAGCATCCGAGCTCGAAGGCACCTCGGGGGCGTTCTTCGACGGCATGCGCGAGTCGCGCGCGGATCCCGAGGCCTATCATGCACGTGCACGACAACGGCTTCGCACCCTCAGCCTCGAGTTGGCGGGCGTATCAGCGGACGTCGCCCGTTGAATTCGTTGTCTCGGAAGCTTTCCGGCTGAATCGTTTCAGTGAGGTAATCCGCAGGTTACGGATTCGTCACACGCAGGTGATAGAAGACGAGCCATGATGACTGTCACGGATCGCGACGACGTCCGCCGGTTTTTGCTGGACATTCTCCATCGCATCGAGCGGTTCGAACTGACGCAGGAACTCGCGGTCGAGGACCTGTTCACAACGCGGTTCATGCATGAGCACTCCGCGTTCGACAGCTTCGACGAGATGGTGACTGCCGCCGGTGTGGTTATCGTTCACTCGATCGCCGAGCTCGAGACGAACGATCAGTGGCAACGATTCATCAGGG
>QHWF01000507.1:5859-10262 GCA_003222455.1 Acidobacteriota bacterium | reverse complement strand
GATTGTTACGTCGGCTCGACAGCGACAGTGACGGCGCTGTCAGATCGGAACCGACGAGGTTGTGGTCAGCTTATTTCTTGCCCGTGGACTTCTTGAGCCGCACGTGCTGCGCCCGCGGTCCGCTGATCGTATCGTCGAGGAGCTCGAACAGCACGTGATCCCCGACCGCGAGGTTCCAGTATTCGCCGTCCACATCGCTCTTGTGGAAGAAAACGCTGCCATTCGACGAACTGATGGTGCCGCTCGCCTGGCTGCGGACGAGCTCCTTGATGCGGCCCGTCGCCTGCTTCCCTGAGTAAACCGGCTTGTCGGCGCCGGCGCGCTTGTGCGATTCCATCATAGTGATCAAGGGAACAGAGTGACCCCTCTATGGTACATCACTTCGCGCGCCAAGGCGACATGCACGCGTAGTGCCTCAGGACTCCGAGTGCGGTGCTCGAGCACCGGATCGGTGAAGCAAGCCGCGCATTGGGATCGGAACGGTCCTGTTTGCGATGACAACGACGATCAACGCGGAGCTTGCGGAACCCGCGGAAAGAGTGCCGATGGTTTCTGCGGGTTTTGCGTTGTACGTCGTCGTGGTTCCACTCAGGGGGAACTCGGGGAACTCGGGCAGGGCGCCCCCGCCAAGGTCGAGAGCAGAACCAAAGGCTTCGGTCCGCGCCGCAATATCCTATGCGGCGTGCCATGCGGCACCACGACGAGCGATGCGTCCCGGCCGGAGACCTGCGTTTCCTGGGTACCCAGAAAGACTGTGCCTTCCCCCGCCACGACGTACAGCACTTCATCCATGTTGCTGTGCGTGTGTTCAGCCACTGGATCTTTCAGCTGAAGCAGTCGCACAGTCTCGAGCCCATTGCAGGCGAGGACGGATTCCTTCAGAGGCTCGCGACGCCCGATCTCGTTCTTTTCTGCGAAATCAACAATGCTGAGTCTGACCGGCGGCCCGCTCGCCGGAACGGGCGGCGTCGCAGGCTTCGGCGCCGGCGGCGGTGCGGGTGCGGGTGCGGGTGCGGGCGCAGGTGGCGGCGGCGCTCGATTCAGCGTCACGTCGATTGACGCCGGCTGAGGCGCTCGCACGACGAACTCACGCTCGAGTGTGACGAAGCCATCGTGCACGCAACGCAGCCGGTAAGTGCCATCTTTGAGAGTCGAGAGCGTCGCCGAGCCCGACTCATCCGTTGTGAACTCGGCCGATACTGCCCCGGTTATCGTCAACTTCACGCCGGGCACTCCCGTTCCGCTCTGATCGCGGACAACGACGCGCGGAGCGACCGGCCGTGGGACCGGGCGCGGCCGAGGCGGCTGTGTCGCCGGTGGCGGTTGCGTGACCGGTGACTGCGTTGCCGGCGCCGGTTGCGTGGCGGCACCTCGAGCCTGCCCGAACGCCGAGGTCGCGCACGTAGCCGCGAGCAGTGCCACCCAGAGAGCCTTCATACCGACTCCTCCGTTTCGAATGGCAATTCGAACCGGCCCGCGATCTCGATCGCTGACCACGTGGCCGCGAGCAGTGCCACCCAGAGAGCCTTCATACCGACTCCTCCGTTTCGAATGGCGATTCGAACCGGCCGCGATCTCGATCGCTGACGGTCACATGCAACTATAACGTGACGGCTGAGGAATTCGGAATTTGGAATTTGGAATTGCGGCGCATGACTTTCACGCATTCCGAATTCCCAGTTCCGAATTCCGAATGCTATTGGTGGCGATCCAGCACATCCCGATACTGATCTTCATACAGCGGCACGACGAGATCGGTGCAGTAGCGGGTCCGAACCATCTCGGCCGCAGTCGTCGTGATCGCCGACCGCAGATCACGATCGGTCAGGAGCGCGATCCCCCGTTCCGCCATCATCTGCACGGCAGCGGGCGGGCAGACGAAGCCGGTGATTCCGTTATTGACGATCTCCGGCAAGCCGCCGACGTTGGACGCCACCACCGGGACTTCACACGCCATCGCTTCGAGCGCCGCGAGGCCGAAGCTCTCCTGCGCCGACGGCAGCAGAAACAAATCGGCGATGGAGAGCCACGGCACCAGATCCTGCTGCTCGCCGAGGAAGACGACGTCCCGCCCGAGTTCGTGCGCAGCGACGCGTCGCTCGATGTCCGCCCGCACCGGACCGTCGCCGATGAGCGCAAAGCGCGCGCGAACCGTCTGCCGGATCAGACGGAATACCTCCAGCGCCACGTCGACGCGCTTGACCGGCCGGAAATTTGAGACGTGCACCACGAGGGCGTCGAACTCGACCGGCGGACAAACCTGCGCGCGCAGGTCGGGATCGAATCGCCGCCGATATTCCGCGCAGTCGAGAAAATTCGGGATCACACGAATCTTCTCGGGCCGGATTCCCAGGGCCGACGACGTGTCGGCCCGCAAGCTCCGGGAAACAGCCGTGACTGCGTGGGACCGTTCGATGGAAAACGCCACCACGCGTGTATATGACGGATCGCTGCCGATGAGGGTAATGTCGGTGCCGTGCAGCGTCGTGACCATCCGCGGGCAGACGACCCCCGGCGCAGCCGCGAGCATCTGGTCCGCGAGATACGCCGCCGTCGCATGCGGAACCGCATAGTGGGCGTGCACGACGTCGAGCCGGCGCTCCTCCGCCACACGTGCAATCGTGTTTGCCAGCGCGAGCAGGTATTGCGGCTCCCGGAACAGCGGGTACGGCGGCACGTCGACCGGCTCGAACCTCAATCCCGGGACGCCGTTCCGCCAGCGGAACGGCGGCTCGCTGCTCATCAAGTGCACCTGATGGCCGCGTCCGGCAAGTGCGTGCGCCAGCTCGGTCGCCACCACACCGCTTCCGCCCACCGACGCATAACACACCATGCCGATGTTCATGGCAGATGCTTCAGCAGACCGGGGCGCGCGATCGGCTCGCGGACCACGATGCCCTCGGCGAAGGCGACGCCGGCCAGGGCGCCAAACTGCGCGTCCCGGCTTTCAATGAGCTGCCGGAACGTCGACGCGGTCAGGCGCGTGGGCACGGCGCCGTCATCATCAGCGGGCGCAAACTGGCTGCGATAGCAGTCGAGCGCTTCCCGCTTGCGCTGATAGTGCTCCGACACGTCGACGACAAAGGATGGCCGCGCACCGTCGTTGATGAAGTAGTAACACACCCAGTCGGCCCGCCACGGATCGATGTCGGTGATGTACCGGCGCAGGCCGCTCTTGAATGCGGCGATCCGCAGCACGTGGCTGGCGGCCACATGATCCGGATGCCGATCCTTCCAGTACGGCACCGCGATGGTGCGGGGACGCTGCCGGCGGATGATGTCGACTGCCGATCGCATCATGTGCGGCGTATCGGCAATCGCGCCGTCAGGCCACTCCAGGTTTTCGCGCCACACCGCACCGAGCAGGTGTGCGGCGGCATCGGCCTCGACCCGGCGCTGATCGATGGTCCCATTGCTCGACAGTTCGCCCCTCGTCAAATCGCACAGCCCCACACGATGACCGGCGGCTGTATGCCGTGCGATAGTGCCGCCAAGCCCGATCTCGATGTCGTCGGGATGCGGCCCGAACACCAGCAGGTCAATCGACATGTCCCGCACCGCCTTGACAATCGCCCCGCACGTCTCCAGTATGATTCGTACCGACTGGAGATTCTCCTATGCGTCACCGAACGCTCACCGTGTGTCTGAGTACGGTCATCGTTGCGACGGCCGCATCGTCGTTGATGTCTCGGCCGCTCGCCGCTCAATCGTCACGGCGGGCGTCGAACGCGGCGCCGGTCGCGCCGAACCCGGATGGGCACCCGGACCTGCAGGGCACCTACGACGTGGCGACGATGACGCCGCTCGAGCGGCCGGCCGGCCTCGGCGATCGGCTGGTACTGACGAAGGAGGAAGCCGCGGCGCTCGAGAAATACGAAGAAGAGCGTCAGATCAAGAACGACGCGCCGCTCAAACCTGACCGCGAGGCCCCGCCCGTCGGCGGCGAGAAGACCACGCCGAAGTCGTTTCTGGAAGTCCTCGAGCGGTTCGGCGGCGGGGCCGTCGGCGGCTATAACAACTTCTGGCTCGCCGGCGGCACACAGATCATCACCGTCAACGGGGAAAAGCGGAGCTCGATCATCGTCGATCCCGCGGACGGAAAAGTGCCGCCGATGAAACCCGAGGCGCAGAAGCGCAACGCGGCGTTCCTTGCGGGCGCGGCCAGTCCCGACGCGAACGAAGCCACTGCCGCCGGGGCCTCCGGTGCATTCGACGGTCCCGAGCTCCGGCCGCTCGCCGAGCGGTGTCTGCTCGGATTCGGATCCACGTCCGGTCCGCCCACGCTGCCGAACTACTTCTACAACAACCTCAAACAGATCGTGCAGACGCCGACCAGCATCCTGATCCTCATCGAGATGGTGCACGACGCTCGTGTGATCCGGATGAATGCCGAGCACCTTCCG
>QHWF01000507.1:0-5780 GCA_003222455.1 Acidobacteriota bacterium | reverse complement strand
CGCGGGTCGAGCGAAACCCTGCACGTCGTGGAACGCTTCACGCGCGTGGACCCGAAGACGCTGCTCTACCGGTTCACGGTCGAGGATCCCATGACATGGGACAGGCCATGGACCGGCGAGTACCCATGGGTGGCGACCGGCGAGCATCTCTACGAGTACGCGTGTCATGAGGGCAACTACTCGCTCGCGAACATGATGCGCGGCGCTCGCGCGAAGGAAGCGGAAGACGTCAAACGGCCCGACCGGTGAATCAACGCTCAAGTCTCAAGTCTCAACTCTCAACTGTCAACGCGCTTGTTCAGCGTTTGAGGGTTGTGACTTGAGAGTTGAGACTTGAGTGTTGAGAACGTGACGACCCACGACAGCACGAGGTACGTGAGGGGATAGATCAACGAGACGCGCGCAAGCGTCTTCCGCTCCGCCGCAGGCCCGACGACGAGAAGAAATGTGACGCCCGCCCAGATGGCGCCTCCAACCAGCATCGGCGTCGAAAATGGCCCTCCGCGCGTGATGTAAAGGTACCGCGCCGGCACGAACGTCAGCAACGCGAACGCGACGATCACCGCGAGCGAGACGGCGACCCGTGGCTCGAGCACATACAGATAGAACGCGACGACGTTCCAGTAGGACGGAAATCCCAGAAAAAACCCGTCGGCCGTTTTGGCGTTCGCGCGCGAAAACCCATAGGCGCTGGCCAGCAGCGGCAGAAGCAGCACCCACGCGAGCGCACCTGGAAGGATTTGCGCGCGCCAGATCAGGAACAGCGGCATCGACGTGTAGGTCTGGAAGTCCGTCAAGTCGTCGAGCGTGCGGCCGTCGAACTCCGGCAGGACCTCCTTGACGCGCGCTTTGCGCGCCAGCCATCCGTCGGTCGCATCGATGGCGGTTGCCGCCACCATCAGGGCAAACGCCCAGCGGAACGAGTCGTCGCCGCCACGGACGATCAGCACGGCCATGCCGGCGGCCGCCACAAGTCCCGCAGCGGTGTAGCTGTGAACGAGCCACGCGGCGAGTCGTCTTACCGGCATCACGCTGCGTCTGGTGTCGGGCCGTCGCGCCGCCCCGGCGATGCTCGAGACGGGAGACCGATTTCGGACGAGGCAGCGCCGCGCGATGCCGCGAGGCGTTCTCGTTCCACCGGGTTGTGAAGCGCTCGCGGCCGGTCCCACCGCATCGTCGCACGCGACACGACGGGAAGGAGGAGCAGGCCCGTAACAGCGGCAAACGTCTTGAACGGAAAAAGCATCGCGCCCGTCTGCGGATCGTACCAGTCTGCGGGCGAACCGGTCAGCAGCCCCGAGAATATTTGCGGGTACGGGATGAAGTGCGGCAGGCCCAGCAGCGGTTCGCCCCCACCCGCTCTCAGGATCAGCGACACGGTGAACGCCGCGATCGACCCGGTGCGATTGGCCCGTCTGTCGAACAGCGCGAAGACGAGCTGCGGGAACAGCAGGACGAACACCAGGTCGCTCGTGAAGAACCATAATGCCTGCACGCTCTGGACCTTCAGCGCGAGCACGGTTGCACCGGCGCCGAACAACAGGATCGACGATCGGATCACCTGTCGCATCCGTCCGAGTGAGAGTGACGGCCACGCCAGCCGTTTCAGACCGTTCCAACTGAACATCGATCCCGCCGACAGGATCGACGAGCTGAAGCTCGATGTGACCGCGCCGACGATCGCCGCAAGTCCCAGAATGCCGATGACCGGCGGAACGGCTTCGGCGAAGAGCATCGGCAGCGTTTCGGACGGATTGAGACGAAGGCGCCCGAGCGTCACCGCCGGCCACGGATAGTTGAGCGCCGCAACACCCATCAGCAGCGGCGGAACGACGAAGGCCATGGTGAGGACGCCTGCCAGCACGGAATGTCCGCGGGCGCGCTGCGGCGTTCGACAGGACAGCACGCGCTGAAAATAGCAATTCCAGGGAATGCCGCCAAAGACCAGCATCAGCGAGACGTCCCACCACGACACGATCGACGCGGGCGTCCAGAGTGTCCCGCCCAATCGAGCGAGCGGAGTGATTCCGATCCCATCCGGGCGAGCGGCGGCGTAGTGCGTCCAGCTCGGCCCGAGTCCGCCTGCGGCCTGCAGGACGAACGGCAGCGCGGCGCCCAGGCCGATCGCGACGAGCCCCAATTGAAAGATGTCGGTGTACGCCACCGACCACAACCCCCCGAGCATCGTGTACGCCGTGGTCACGCCGGCGGAGAGCAGGATGGCGCTGGTGAGGTTCATGCCGAGCAGCGCCCCGAAGGTCGAGCCGATGGCGACGAGCAGCTCGGCGCTCCAGAACAGCTCGCCGGCGATGGCCGGGAGAAACAGGACCGCGGCCCACGTTTTTCCGAACCGCGCCTCGAACGGATCGATCAGCGTCGTGAAGCCAAACCGGCGCATGATCCCGGCGAAGAACACACCGCCGACAATGAGGCTGATGCCGAAGCACAGGCCGCCCTGGACGCCAAGCTGAATCGACGACTTGTAGACACCCTCCGCCGTACCGAGCAGATACCCGCCGTCGACCCAGGTCGCGGTCATCGTCAGCGCCGCGATGATGAGCGGCATCTGCCGTCCCGCAAGGATCAAATCGGCCGGTGTGCCGTGTCTGACCTTACGCGATGCAGCCCAGCCGACCGTTAAGAAAGCGGCATACATCGCGACGACTGCGGCGATCGCGGGCGTCATCGCGGTTCGAAATCTATCACGCCTCTCGCTGGATCCTCACGATCGAACCCGAGAGGTGCCTTTGCGTTCCAAGGGCGGCGTCAGTTCGTCGGCCTCGCGGGATCGCACCGCCGCGACCGCACGGATATGAATCGTCTCTTTCACGCGACGCGTCCAAATGTCTGGCACGCGTGCGAAAGAGCGGCCATGGACACGTTCTCGTATCAGACCTGGTTCGCGGTTCGCTACGTTCACATCGTCTCGGTCGCGCTGCTCAGCGGCGGTGCGTTGACGGTGTGTGCGTTGTCCGCCTCATCGGCAGCGATCAGCGAGCCAAAGCCAGCGCTGATGCTGGCCGTCGCATATGAGCGGGCGTTCTGGCTCGCCGCCGGCGTCACGGTCGCAACAGGCATCAGCAATCTCGGATTGAAAGGCGACGGCGTGCTCGGTCCGGACACAGCCTGGGGGGCGGCTCTTTTCGTCAAGCTGACAGGCGTTGCCTTCCTGCTGACGCTATCGCTCATCCGCTCGGACTTCGTCGCACGCTGCGCCGCACCCACGCACCACCATTCCCGACGCGCGCGTGCGGTGCTCATCTCGCTGTACGGAGGGACGGCAGTTACGCTGTTTGGCGTGACGTGGATTGGCCTCGGTCTCGCCCATGGCCGGTATTAGCAGGCTGCTGAAAAACGCAGCCTGAAGTGAAAAGTTAAAACAGAAAAGTCAAAAGTAGGCGAAAAATCGTACTTTTCGCTTTTAGCTTTTCAGTTTTAACTTCAGGTCGGCGCCCTTTTCAGCGACCTCCTAGAGGCTCTTGGCTGAAGCTGAAGACATGCACCTTGCTGCTCGAGAAACCGATCCCCGTGTGTGGAGTCTCGCGACGTTTCGGACGACGAGCTTCATGATCGGCGTCATCATGTCGCTGCTCGAGCGTGGATCGCTCACAGGATCTTTGCGCCAGCTCGATACGACAACCGGCTTCGGCCTGTTCCTGGTGATATGGGCAACGACGTGGTTAGCCACGCGTCGCGGCTTGCGTGAGGTCGAGCGCAGCGCTTCAGTCGACACCGCTTCTTCTGCCGCGATCGTGATGTCGACGATCGTCGCCGGCGCGTGGGACGGACTGTATGTGTTCGGCGCGCTCGTGGTGGGATTTCTGGCGGCTAGCATCAGCACACAAGGGCTGGGAGCCCTTCCAGTCATCCCCGTGTTCGCGATCGGTTCGGTGTTTGGCGGGACGGTGGCGTTCACGATCGGCGCGATTGCCGGACTCTTGTACGGGATGGTCGAGCTGTTCGTACGTGGCGTCTGCCGCCGGCTTTACTTGTGGACCACGTCCAATCCGACGTGAGCGCGAAAGTCAACAAGTCGCTGAAAAGCCGCCGACCTGAACTGAAAACCTAAAAGTAAGAACTGAAAACCTAAGAGTAAAAAGTCGAAATGCAGGCCTGGTTTTAACTTTTCAGTTTTAACTTTTCAGTTTTTAACAGCAACGCCCGCATGCGCCGGGGCCGTCGTCGCAACGTCTGCGTGATAGCCGTAGACGAATTCCTTGAATTCGGGGTGAAGGAAGTCGGCCCCGAACTTGTAGTGCTTCATCTCCTTGAACGCCTGATCCGCCGTCCAGCCGTGTTGCGTCATCCGATACGCAGCCGTCATGACGCCGGTGCGGTGCCGGCCGCCGACGCAGTGCACATAGACGGGTTGATTCGCTGGATCGTTGACGATTTTCAGGAACTCGGCCAGTTCAGCCGACGTGGGCGCCTCGTGTGTGGTCATTGGAATCTGGAAATATTTCATCCCGGCCTGGGCGGCCATGGCCTTCTCGTTCGGCTGCGCGTCGTCGCTCGTCAGATTGACGAGCGCTTTGATCCCCAGCGCCGCGAGATCCTGGTAATCGCGGTCGCTCGGCTGCGCGCCGCGGTAGTAGATCCCGCTCACCCGTCCGAAGTTGTCGATGCGGACCTTGGAAATATCGACAACACCGGCCGCGGTTGGAGTGTCCTTCGATCCGGCTCGCGCTGCCGCGGGAGCGATCCCCGAGAAGGCGAGCAGAAACGCAGCCGTATACACACACGCGACTCTTCGGGTCACCAACACGTGGCACCTTCCAGCGAATGATTGTTGAGAATGCCGATTGAAGCGACGGGTCTGATCCTTGGTCTGACCACCGGATCTGACCGAGGTCTTTCGAGCGTTCCCGGTGACGGACGCAAATCGAATGCCAAGCACAACACCCGTTTGTGCCCGTAATCGGCCGCTCAATCGTCCACGATTCACCGCGTGTGAGCCGTGAGGAGGACGGCCCAAGGGGACAGGCACCTCATCCAGATCGAACCCAGCCGGCACGGTCGCGCGGCTGTTCTGCATTTTCGTCACGTTACGGGATCCTGCAGGTGAAATTGGCCGCATCGTCGATGCTGCCGCTGCCCGTGTACGTGGCGACCTGCGGATATGGGCACAGCGGACGCGTCCGTTCGACGCGCCCGGCGGTGACCCTCGACGCGATGATCCGGTCCGGAACGTGATCGTGCTCAACCCATGCTTCGAGCGTCGTGACCATGTCGAAGGTGTTCGGCCCTTCACCTCCACCGCAATGGCCCATGCCAGGGACCATGAACAGCCGCAGCCACGCTGCCGTCTTCGACGGACCGCCCATCGTCTTCAGGACGCTGTTGTAGTAGTTGACGCTCGCGCGCGGCGCGACGCTGCCGTCCGCCCACCCGTGATACATCAGCAACTTGCCGCCATGATCCGAAAACCTGTGGAGATCGGGATTGATCGCGTTAATCGTGCCGCGGTCGACTTCGTTCGCGCGCGCCAGATCGCGTTCGAGATCGAACATTCGCCAATCCCACTTCGGATCCTGGAAGACGACGAAGCGAAACTGATCCAGCGCGGTCTGGACCGGTTCCGGACCGCCGACCAGACCGGCCCAGGCGAGCTCGGTCCCCGCTTCAAGCCCTGGGAACACCTCGGCGCCCGCCGCGGTCCTGGCGGGACGCATGATCGTCCGCACCGACTTCACTTGTGCGGCGGTCAGACACGACTCATCGTCTGCACGTGTGCACTCCAGCGTTTTCGGATCGAAGTGGCACTTCGTCGGATCGGTGAT
>QHWF01000506.1 GCA_003222455.1 Acidobacteriota bacterium | reverse complement strand
GCGTGTTTCGCGACCTCGTAGATGTTGGACACGGCGGACGACATCATACCGGGAAGACAAAATTGTTGCTGCGACTCGAGGGTTCTGCTAGCTTCCGCAACCGATTACATGGGGTACGCAATCGGTTGCCGCCTGCCGGATCGCTCAACGGAAAAAGAGGCGGACAAGCTGCCCGCCTCCGCTCTTCGAGATTCCGCCTTTGCTGAAGCTTCGGCGGACCGCTGTAGCCTTGGCGGAGGCTGGTCGGCAAGGTCTCGCCGCCGCCCTGACGAGGGCGGACAAGGAGGATGTCTGCGATGCTTGCACGAGGTGTGATAGGCACGATCGTCATGCTCGTCGCGGCCGCCGGCGCGTACGGCGGGCAAGAGATTCGGGCGACGGTGACCGGACGCGTCACGGATCAGCAAGGGGCCGTCCTCCCGGGCGTGACGATGACCGCGACCGACGTCGACACGAACGGCAGCCTGGAAACGGTCACCGACGCGAATGGAGGCTACACGATCTCGCAGCTCCAGCCGGGACCATATAAGGTCACCGCTGCCCTTCAGGGCTTCAAGACCTTCATCCGCGAAGGCGTCACGCTTCACACGGCCGAAACGGCCAAGGTTGACATCCAGCTGTCGCTCGGAGCCCTGGAGGAAACCATCACCGTGGTGGCGTCGCTCAGCGCCATCGAGACGAACCAGTCGACGCTCGCCCAGACGATGGAGAACAAGCGCGTGTCGGAGCTGCCGCTCAATGGACGGCAGGTCTACCAGCTGCTGCAGCTCACCGCGGGCACGCAGTTCACACAAACCACTTTCGGAAGCACGGGTTTCTCGGGCACGCGGGCCTGGGACACCACCGGCAACATCTCGATTCAGGGCAGCCGCACCGGCAACAACGAGTTTTTGATCGATGGCGCATCGAATGCCGCGACCGGGGGCTGGCAGTACGCGCCGCCGGTCGATGCCATACAGGAGTTCAAGGTCCAGACGGCCAGCGTCGACGCCTCGTACGGGCGAACGAGCGGGGGCGTCGTCAACATGACCCTCCGGTCCGGCACAAACGCCTTTCACGGCTCCACGTTTACCTTCTATCGAGGCAACGCCCTCGACGCAAACAGCACGCAGAACAACCGCAACAGCATTCCGAACACCGATCACCGGTTCGTGGACGCCGGCGGCGTGCTGGGCGGACCGATCCGGCACGACCGAACGTTTTTCATGGGCGCATACCAGGGGTTCAACGAGAACATCCCGTTTCCTCGAACGTCGACCGTGCCGAGCGATCTCCAGCGACTCGGCGATTTCTCACAGACGTTCAACAGCGCCGGACAGCTCATCACGATTTATGACCCGCTCACCACGCGGCCCGATCCGAGCCGGCCGGGCCGCTTCCTTCGCGATCCGTTTCCCGGCAACCGCATTCCTGCTGGAAGGCTCGACCCGGTGGCGCTGGCGCTGCTCAAGTTCATTCCCTCGGCGAACGTCGCGGGGGAGGCGTTCACCCAGGCCAACAACCTGGCGGCGTCACCCAATCTCGGTCTCTACCGCTATAACTCGTATCTCGGGCGGATCGATCACGTGTTCAGCGATCGGCACCGCGTGTTTGTGACCAACAGCGGCAACTGGGGTGTCGAGTTCCGCAACCAGAACGGCTTTCCAATTCCGTCGCTGCGCGGCAACTGGCCCAAGCACCGCAATCATTACCTGGCCGCCGTCGACGACGTCTACGCGATGACGCCGACGACGCTCGCGAACGTGCGGGTGTCGTTCGATCGGTTCAACGACTTCAACCCGATCACCTACGCCGCGTTGACGGGCGATCTCGGAATCACGACACCCTTTCAGTCGGTGGCGCCGCAGTACCCCTACGTCACGATCGACGGGTTTCAGGACTTCTTCCCGGGCACGTTCATGCGTTCGCTCAACAACATCGTCTCGGTGCAGAGCTCGTTGTCGAAGACGCGAGGCTCGCATTTCATCAAGCTCGGAGGCGACATCCGTACCTACCTGCTCGACCGCGTGTCGCTCGGCGACGCCAACGGCCGCTTCGATTTCAATCGTGGCTTCACGCAGCGCGATCCGCAGTCCGGCGACCCGGTGTCGGGCAACGGGTTCGCGTCGTTTCTGCTTGGCTATCCGTCTGGCGGCGGCGTCGACATCAATGCGGCGAGCTCACGCCGGTATCCGTACTACGCGCTCTTCGTTCAGGACGACTGGAAGCCGAGCGGCCGCCTTACGGTCAATCTGGGGCTGCGGTGGGATTACCAGTCGCCGGTCACCGAAGCCGAGAACCTGACCACCGTCGGCTTCGATCCCTCGGCGCCGAACCCATTCCAGGTCCCTGGGCTCGCTCTGAGGGGCGGCCTGCTCTTCGCTGGCGTGAATGGCAACCGGAATCGCCCCTATAACCCGGACTACAGGAATTTCCAGCCGCGCGCGGGCGCGTCGTACAGGGTGCGGGAACGGATCATCGCCCGCGCGAATTACGGTCGCTCGTATCTGCCGCTGACCGGGTCTGGAGCCGAAGGGATCAATCAGACCGGGTTCAGCCGCCGCACTTCGATCATCTCCTCGGTGCAGACCGGCATCCCATTCAACACGCTCGATCGACCCTATCCCGAAGGCCTGCTCGAGCCGTTCAACAGCTCGCTTGGTCTCGCGACGAATATCGGCAGCGGTATCTCGTTTCTCAATCCGGACTTCAAGGTCCCTTACGCCGACCAGTGGATGGCCGGCGTCAGCCTCGAGCTGCCCGGGAAGATTGGAATCGATCTGGCGTACGTCGGCAATCGATCCCGCAGGCTCCCGATCAACGGTCTCGCGATCAACGAGGTGCCCCGCTCCGAGCGCGAAAAGGCGATCGAGGCTCTGGGCGGGAACGCGTCGTACCTCTCGGATCTCGTTCCGAACCCCTTTGCCGGCCTCGTGCCGGGGACGATCCTCAACAACCCCACCGTACGTCGTGACCAGCTCCTCCGCCCGTTTCCGCAGTTTCAGGGGATCACGATGGACCGCGTCAACGCCGGGGCGGCCCAGTACGACGGCCTCGAGGTGAGCGTCAACAAGCGTCTCTCGCAGGGGGTGGTCGCAGTGGTCACCTACACGTACTCGAGGCAGTACGAAGAAGGTGTCAACAGCGCCGGCGCCACGACGACCACGACGTCGCCCAGCACGAACGCCGGGTACCTCAGTAACGGGTTCGACCCGACGCCCTGGCGATCCATCTCAGGGGTCGATCGGCCGCATCGCTTCACGATGACCGCGCTCTACGACCTGCCGATCGGCCACGGCCGCGTGATTGGACGAGACCTGACGGGTGTGGTCGACAAGGTCGTCAGCGGCTGGCAGATCAACGTCATCGGCCAGGTGCAATCGGGGACGCCGACCGTGGCGCCCAACGCTGTCCTCCTCTCGCCGAGCGCGGCGCTGCCCGCAGGTGAGCAGAGCCTGGATCGCTGGTTCGACAACAGCACGATCGCCAATCCGCGGCCGGACGGCACATTCGCATGGGCGGTACTGCCGCCCAACGCGTTCCGGACGCTGACGGTGCGGCTGCCGGACGTACGTGACCCGACGGCTGCGCAGTGGGCGTTCTCGGTGTTCAAGAACATGTCTTCCGGCGGCCGCGTGAGCGCACAATTCCGAGTGGAGATGTTCAATGCCTTCAACACCCCGATCTACGGTGCGCCGGACGTTGGCGTGAACAGTCCGCGGTTCGGCAGGATCACGCCGGATCAGACAAATTTCCCGAGGCAGACGCAGGTCGGTTTACGCCTGGTGTTCTGAGTGTCTCGTCGGGGGCTTGGACGACGGGCCACTTGGGGGCCTTTGGGTTCTTTGTCTCGACGTTTCACGCCCACCTGCCTTCTTCAACGCCTTGGAGGATGAGCGAAAACGTGGATTGGAGGAGATGTTGGCCGGCGGCCGAGGGCATCAGATCGGGGCGACAAGACTGTTGCTCCGCCGGCGGGGTTCTGCTAGGCCCTGCAACCGATTACATAACGGAATGCAATCGGTTACTCGCGTCGATCCCGCAACGGGAAGGAGAGGACATGCAGCTCGTCTCCAGCGGCGTCACCGCAACGGTCTGACGATCGGCTCCAACTACGTGCTTGCGCACACCCGGTGGACACAGCCGTCGCCGAACGACGTCAGCGTCGTCGAGCGCTTCGACGCCGACTTCGACATCCGCCACCGGTTCGTGTTCTCGGCCAACTACGAGATCCCGTTC
>QHWF01000505.1 GCA_003222455.1 Acidobacteriota bacterium | reverse complement strand
CGCGGCTGCCAGGCGTGCGGCCTGCTCGGCGACTCGTGCGCGATCGCCCGCATCGATCGCTTCGGCGACACCGGGCAGCACCTCAGGAGCGTAGGTGGGCCTCGGCGCATAAATCAAATGACGATACCACGGCCGGCCGGGAATTCCCGCGCGGTCTGTGAGCGCGCGCTCTGCCTGCATCAGCGCGCGGCTCAAGGCCCGTGTACGGGCGTCATCGGTCGTCGACGCGTGCAGTTCTTGTTCAACGGCTCGATCCATCCCGGCCGCGGCAGCGGCGAAGCCGTCGGCGGCAGTGTTCAACCGGATAAAAGCGGCGCGGTCGTCCGGCGGCGCGCGAGCGGCAATCTCGTCAACGAATTCGCGAATGCGTCTGCCATACGGCTTGTATTCGAGCGGCACGATGTCGGCATTGGCGAGCCTGAGCGTCATTACTCCCCACAGACGCGTCATTGCCGCGTGATAGCGGAAGCCTGGGTCGCCGAACTTCGACACCCACAGGTGATCGTCGTAGATGGAGTGATACACACCGTACGGTCCGGTGAACGACATGTCGACGACCGGCACGCCGAGAAAGTTGAGGAAGACGGTGTAATCGGATCCGCTGCCGAGCCGGTTGCTCACCAGATCCGATCCAGTGGCCGTCGGCAATGCGCTTCCTGCACGCGGACCGGCCGAGCGCGTCGCCGCAGCGATCGATTGCCCGGTCGCCGGATCGAGCACTGTCTCGGCCGCTTCTGCGATGAGGCGGTTGAGCGAGGGAACCGCGGACGCCGAGAAGCTTGGGCCCGACGTCGAGCTGTCGACGTTCAGATAGGCCACCGCGTGCGATGCGAGATCGGTTTCGTGCTGCTCGCCCCATTCGGTCGACGAGGTGAGCGTGAATTCCTCGGCATCCCAGCTCGCGAAGACGATCGAGCGCTTCGGCCGGATGCCTTGCTTCGCCAGCGCGCCAAGCGATCGGGCCAGCTCCATCATCGAGGCCGTGCCGCTCGACGGATCCACGCCGCCGAACGCCCAGGCGTCTCGATGATTTCCCACGATGACGACTTGATCGGGATGGATGGTGCCGGACAGCCGGGCGGTGACAGTCCAGATCGGCCGCACGCCATCGTCCAGTCGCACCACCAGGTGGGCTGGGGCGCTGCTCGGGCCCGCACGATACGTCATCGGCAGGCCGCCCTGCCACGAGGAGGGCGCCTCGGGGCCCCGCATGGCCTCGAGGATCACGCGCGCGTCTCGCCACGAGAGCGGCGCGCTCATGATGGCGGGCAGCGAGATGGCGTCCGCTGGCGCGATCCGTCTGGCGCCGGGCACCGACGCCCATCCCGGGGTCAGCGGATCGCCCGGCACGCGGAAATCGTAGACGACTCCGCCGCGCTGAATGTGGCTCTCGGGCCCCCACGGCCCGTCCGGATAGGTCTTTCCTTTCTTGAACCCATCGTCAGCGGGATCGGAATAAATCAGGATGCCGGCCGCACCGCGCTGTTCGGCGGTGAGCGCCTTGAACCCCCGATAGCTGTACGGCACGGAGTACCGCACCAGCGCGATCTTGCCCTTGATATCGATGCCGTGTTCGGCGAGCCAGGTGTAGTCCTCCGGATTGCCGCTGCCTGCATAGACGACCGGGGCGGTGACGTCGCCCGACGCGGAGTACGCGTGATACGCGGGCCCGATGTCGTGCGCCGAAAACGGATCGCCGGCGACGGCATCTTCCCTGAGCGACGCGTGCCACGGTTCCATCCGCCCGCCCGCGCCGGCGCGGGGCATCTCGACGCGCACGTCGATCGCGTAGGGCAGGAGGACGC
Source organism: Acidobacteriota bacterium (assembly GCA_003222455.1). GTDB lineage: Bacteria > Acidobacteriota > Vicinamibacteria > Vicinamibacterales > CAVVIG01 > QHWF01. The sequence goes on along the minus strand of QHWF01000505.1, from coordinate 2,575 downwards.
GATGCTCGACGATTTCGACCTGCTCGAGTCCGTACTCGCGCCAGCGGTCGCGGATCCAGTCGGACAGCACGCGATCGCGCGGCGTCCCCGCGACATGCGGCTCGGCGGTCAGGACGGCGTGGGCGGCACGCGCCTTTTCAGGGGACGGCAGCAGCAGGAAACGGTTCTCGACCGAATGTTCTCGAGCGGCCGACCGGGCGGTGAAACCGTAAATCGGCCGGGTCGTTTGTTCTGCAGCCGACCCGGCACAAAGGACACAAACGGTACAAAGGACACAAAGGAACAAACCAGTTCGCACCACCCATTCTCCAGTCAGTTCGCCGCCTCATTCTCCAATGAATCGACGGTCCACACGTGTCTCATCTCTCGGAAGGCGTGCCGCGGTCCGCCTGAAGGCGGACACTACCGAAGACGCGCAGGCCAAAGCAGTACGAATATAGATCGGTAGTGTCCGGCTTTAGCCGGACTCAGGACGGTCGTGAGGCCGTCCCGCTGCGGCCGCCCCGTTTGATGGTGCGCAGAATTTCCTTCGCTGCCAAGGCTCCTGATCGTCCATTCAACCCCGTTCCGGGATGCGTGCCCGATCCACACAGGAAGAGATTCCGGATGGGCGTGGCGTACCGCGCGAACCCGAGCATCGGGCGTGTGACGAACCACTGATCCAGCGCCAGCTCGCCGTGAAAGATGTCGCCGCCGGTGAGGCCGTACGTGCGTTCGAGGTCGAGCGGCGTGATCACTTCGCGGGCCAGCACCAGCGACTCGAACCCGGGAGCGTACTTCGCGATGGTCGCGGTCGCGACGTCGCCGAGGCGGTTGCGCTCAGCATCCCAGCCGGTACCGGCGAGGTGATACGGCGCGTACTGAACGTATGCCGACACGACATGGCGGCCGGGCGGTGCGAGCGACGAGTCGGCGATCGACGGGATGGTCAGCTCCATCCACGGTTCGTCGGCGAACGCGCCGTACTTCGCCGCGTCGAACGCGCGCTCGATGCTGTCGATGTCGTGCGCCAGTCGGACGCGACCGGACAGCGCCCCGGCCTGGTCGTTCGCGTCGCGCGACCGCAGGCTCGTAAAACGCGGGAGTGCGGACACGGCATAGTTCACTTTCGCCAGCGTACCGCGCACCCGGACATTCAGCGTACGGCGGACAAACGCCGGGTCGAACCGAGTCGGGTCGACCAGGCCGAACGTGCGCTTCGGATCGGCGCTCGACACGAGCGCGCGTGCGGCAACACGCTCACCGGACGCGAGGACGGCGCCGGTCGCCGCGTTGTCGTTGACGTCGATCTGCACCACGTCCGTGCCGGTCCGGATCTCGACGCCGTGCTCCCGCGCCGCCGCCGCCAGCGCGTCGGCGATCGCGCCCGGTCCACCTTTCGCGAGCCAGCCGTTCGCCACCGGTTCGCCTTCGCCCGCTCCGAGCAGGAGCAGGATGGCCGCACTGCCGGCGGACCATGGACCGAGAAACGATCCCAGCACCCCGCCCGCCGCGATCGTGGCGCGCAACGGCTCGCTTTCGAACCACTCGGTGGCCAGATCCGCCACCGCCATCGGCATCCAGCGCAGCAGCCGGTACGCGTCCGGCCTGCCCAGCGCGCGAAACGCCCGGCCGGCCCTGAGCAGCCGCGTCGCGTCGGCTGCCGTTGGATCGTCAATCGACGGCGGCACCGTGGAGGAGACCCTGCGAAGCACGCGGCCGATGCGGCGGAAGCTCTCGAGGAACTGCGGATAGCGATCCGCATCTTTCGACGAGAACGAGCGGATCTCCGTGATGGCCCGCGCCGGATCGCGCCAGAGCGTCAGTGCGGGGCGGTCGAGTGCCGGAGCGCAGGCGTCCGCTTCCGATCGGATGACGTGAAGCCCGTGGCGTTCGAGCGCGAGCGCCCTCACAATCCCGGGATCGATCGCGGCCGTGTGCGCCAGCGTCGGGCAGCGGAAACCCGGCGCCATCTCGGTCGTCCGCGCGCACCCGCCCACGCGATCGGTGCGCTCGAGGACGAGCGGCCTGAGCCCGGCTTTCGCGAACAAAGTCGCGGCAATGAGCCCGTTGTGACCGCCACCGATCACGACGATGTCGGGCATTGGGCGCGGGACATCACCATCATCACGTCAAACGGATCATCACGAAGACACGAAGATCCACGAAGACCCCGATCGAAAGATTGTACAGATCTTATCTTTGTGGGTCTCCGTCTCTTCGTGACCAGCCGTTGTTCGCTACTGCGCACGACGATCAACGCAGAACTCGCGGAAGCCGCAGAGAAAACCGGTGTTGTTCTGCGAGTTCTGCGGTTTCTGCGTTGAATGTCGCGCCGTATGGCGGTTAGTCGGACGCTCCTAGGGCGAGCGTTTCAGGATTCTCAGCGCGGCATTCCGTCCCGGCGCCCCCATGATCCCGCCTCCCGGGTGGGTGGCCGATCCGCACATCCAGAGATGTCGAATCGGCGTCCGATACTGCGCCCATCCCGGTACCGGGCGCGCGAAGAACAGCTGTTCGAGCGTGAGCTCGCCCTGAAAAATGTTCCCTTCCGTCAGCCCGAACTCCCGCTCCAGATCGAGCGGTGTCAGCACCT
>QHWF01000504.1 GCA_003222455.1 Acidobacteriota bacterium | reverse complement strand
CTGGATTTGAACGGATGACACCCGAGCGGCGGGCCCTTTCGCTTCAGGACCTGAGTGTCTCTTGACATTCGATATCGTCACCATTTTCCCGGCGATGATTCGGGAGCCGCTCGCGGCGGGCATCCTCGGGCGGGCGATTACGTGCGGCACGCTCGACGTGGAGGTGCACGACCTCCGCGACTTCACGACCGATCGGCATCGCGTGGTCGACGATGTGCCGTACGGCGGCGGCCCGGGGATGGTGTTGAAGCCGGATCCGATCTTCCGCGCGCTCGACACGATCAAGGCGGCGCGCGGCACGCCGCTCACGGTGATCCTGACGTCGCCGCAGGGCAGACGGTTCATGCAGGCGGAGGCGCGGCGGCTGAGCCGACTCGAGCACATCGTGCTCCTGTGCGGCCGATACGAAGGATTCGACGATCGGGTCCGGAGGCGCGTGACCGAGGAGCTGTCGATTGGCGACTACGTGCTGACGGGCGGCGAACTGCCGGCGCTCGTCATCCTCGACGCGATCGCGCGCTTCGTGCCCGGAGTCGTCGGCGACGAGCAGTCGGTGGCCGACGACTCGTTCAGCCGCGGACTGCTGGATTTTCCCCAGTTCACACGGCCGGCGGAAGTGGTGGTGGACGGGACCGACACCGCGGATTCGCTGACGATGCGAGTACCGGATATCCTGTTGTCGGGCAACCACGCGGCGATTCGCCGCTGGCGGAAACGCGAGGCGCTGAGCCGGACGCTGGAGCGGCGGCCCGAGCTGCTCGCAAGTGCCACGCTGGACGACGAGGAACGAGAGCTGCTCCGGGAATTGCAAGATGGCCGGTTTGCAGAATGAAGCCGTTGCGTGCTGTGATTCTGCGTGTGAGTTGAGGAGGGGACGATGGGCGCGATTGATCTGGTTGAACAGTCACAGCTGGCGCAGCGGCCGGCGATGAGAGCCGGCGACACGGTACGGGTGCACGTGAAAGTGCGCGAGGGCGACAAGGAGCGCATTCAGATCTTCGAGGGCATCGTGATCGGCCTCCATCGCGGCGGCACCCGCGCGTCGTTCACCGTGCGGAAAGTGTCGTTCGGCCAGGGTGTGGAACGGATTTTCCCGCTGCACTCGCCGACGATTCAGAAGGTCGAGGTGATGAAGTCGGCCAAAGTCCGCCGGGCCAAGCTGTATTACCTGCGCGATCTGAGGGGCAAGGCGGCGCGGATGAAGGACATTGTCAAGTAATAACAATTCTGAATTCGGACTTCTGAATTCTGAATTCGTGATACGCGCGCCAAATTCGAATCTGGACACGAATTCCGAATTCTGAATTCTTCATTTCGTATGTCACGAGTTCCCGCCATGCGCACGCTCGAGAACGCGTTGCGCCGCGTCGGGTTCGTGCATGTCGCCGGCGTCGACGAAGTCGGCCGCGGTTGTCTGGCGGGGCCGGTCGTCGCCGCCGCCGTGGTGCTGCATCCGGATCGACCGATACCGGGCGTCTGCGACTCGAAGCTCGTGCCCGCGATCCAGCGCGAGCGGCTCTACGATCGCATTCTGAAAAGCGCCGCCGCCTGGTCCGTGGCCGCCGTCGACCCGACTGAGATCGACCGCATCAATATCCATCAGGCGTCGTTGCAGGCCATGCAGCACGCCGTGATGGCGCTCGCGCCTCTGCCCGACATCGTGCTCGTCGACGCCTTTCGGATCCCGAACCTTCCGATGGCTCAACGCGCGGTGCTCCATGGCGACCGCCGCTGTTCAGCGATTGCCGCTGCGTCCATCGTGGCCAAGGTGACACGCGACCGGCAGATGCTCGAACTGCACGGGCGTGACCCACGGTACGGCTTCGATCGTCACAAAGGCTACGCGACAGCGGAGCATCTGATCGCTGTCGCACGGTTCGGGTATTCCGACGTGCACCGGCGATCGTTCCGGCCTCCGACCCTGTTTGATACCATTGATTGAGTCACACCCCGTGGCCATCGACCGTGCGGCAACGCTCCGGAACGCTGAGAAACTGGTGCGGCAGGGAAAGGTCGACGCCGCGATTACAGAGTACCTGCGCGTTGTCGACGACCAGCCGCGCGACTGGAATACCGCCAATCTCCTCGGCGATCTGTATGTGCGCGTCGGAAAGTCCGACAAGGCCGTCGATCAGTTCATCCGCATCGCCGACCACCTGTGCGAACAGGGGTTTCTCTCGAAAGGGGCGGCCCTCTACAAGAAGGTCCTCAAACTGCAACCCGATCAAGAGCATGCGCTGCTGCAGGCGGGTGAAATTGCGGCGCAGCAGGGCTTTTATGCCGATGCGCGTGCCCATCTCGGCGCCGTGGTCGAGCGCCGCAGGGCGAGGGGCGACGCGCGAGGATCCGCCGAAGTGCGCATCCGAATCGGGTCGCTCGACGCCACAGACTTCGACGCACGTATTGCGGCCGCCAACGCGCGCGTCGAGATCGACGACGTGGCCGGGGCGGTTCGCGACCTCGCCGACATTGCGACCGCGCTGATTGAGAAGGAACGTCAGCCCGACGCCATCGAGGTGTTGCGCCAGGCCGTGGCGCTGGCGCCCGGCGACGAGGCGATCCGTGCTCGACTGCTGGACGTGTCGCTGGCGATTGCCGAAGCGCGCTTCCGGTCGGGAATGGTCGACGATGGCCTGGCGATCGCGAAACAGCTGATCGAGGAAGATCCGACACGCGCCGCGCAGATGGCTGCGTTCGCCTGCCAGGTTGCCGCCGATGTACCTGATGCCGGATTTGCCGCCCTGGAGCTCGCGGCGGACGTTTCGATTGGCCAGGGTGACTGGACGGCCGCGGCTGCTGCGCTGGAGCAATTCGTGGCGCGCGTCCCGAGCTACACCCCTGCGCTGATGCGGCTCGTCGAGGTCTGTGTCGACGGCGGTCTGGACGCGGCGCTGCAAACGGCGCAGGAACAACTGACGGATGCGTACCTCGCGGCCGGGCAGGCGTCTGAAGCGCGATTCATCGCCGAGGATCTTGTGACGCGGCAGCCGTCGGAACAGGCCAATATCGACAGGCTCCGACGGTCGCTCGAGCTCCTCGGCGAGGCCGATCCCAATGCGATCATTGCTGCCTGTATCAATGGACTGTTTCCGCTGACCGGCACCGATCTGAACGGCGAGGACCTCACATCGTTCGACGGCACGACGCTCGCGGCCGAGACCCCGGCTCCCGACGCGCCGCCGGTCGGCTCCCCTTCGTCTGAAGCCGCCACGCCGGTCGCGCCGCAGAGCGAACCGAAGGGTGCGGCGCCGGATCCGGCGCCGATCCAGCCGCCGGCGGAATCGCAGCAGCGATTCGCGGCGCCGCAGCCGCCGTCTCCCGGGAACACCCGTCGGGAAGAGCGGCATGGTCTGTTCGAGCTGAGCGCCAACGCCGTCGACATCGAGAGCATTCTCGAAGGGTTCGAATCCCCGGCTGCCGAGACGAGGCATGACGAGCCGGAGAGCGCGGAAGTGGATCTGACGATTGTGCTGGACGGTATGAATCGTCCGCCGCCGCCGGCTCCGCTCCCACCACCGAGCGGTGACAACGCGGCTAGGAAGCCGCCAACGATCCAGGGTGGCGACATCGAAGGCGTGTTCGCGGAGCTTCGTGGCGAAGCGTCACGACGATCCGCGATGGCGGCGGCCGAGCAGGACTTTCGGCGGGGGCTGGCGCTGCAGGAGGCGGGCGACGTCGACGGGTCCATTGCCGCGCTGCAATCCGCGTCGGAGGCGCCGAGCCTTCGGTTTGCCACCGCGTCGCGGCTCGCCCGCATTTTTCGCGATCGCGGTCAAACGTCGGAGGCGCTTCACTGGTGCGAGCGCGCCGTGCAGGCGCCTGCTCCCACGCCGCACGATTATCACGCGTTGCTGTTCGAGCTGGCCGAGTTGCTGGAAGCCGAGGGTGAAATTGTCCGCG
>QHWF01000503.1 GCA_003222455.1 Acidobacteriota bacterium | reverse complement strand
GTCGGGCCAACGGCGTCGGCATCTGCTGGAACGCGTCGAGCGGAAGGTCGGCGGAGAACAGATCCATCGGCACGTCGACTAGAACCGGTCCCGGGCGGCCCGCCTGCGCGAGGTGAAACGCGCGCTCGGTCACCCGCGGCAGATCCTCGACGCGATCGACTCGATAGACGCGTTTGCAGAACGGCCGGTAAATCTGGAATTGATCCGCGTCCTGATGAAGGTTGACCTCCTGATGCGGATGGCGCCCGTGATAGTACGACGGCACGTCCCCGGCGATGACGACCATCGGGATCGAATCGAGCGCGGCGTTTGCGACGCCGGTGCACGCGTTGGTGAGGCCCGGACCGAGATGGGTCAGCAGCACCCCGGGCTTGCCGGACGCGCGCGCGTAGCCATCCGCGGCATGCGCCGCCACCTGCTCGTGGCGCGTCGAGACGAACCGGATGCGGCTCCTGCCGAGCGCGTCGAGGAACGCGATGTTGGTGTGGCCGCACAAGCCAAAAATGACCTCGACGCCCAGTCGCTCGAGATACTCGGCAAGCAAGTACGATGAGATCCGCGTCTCGATGCCGGTCGCTGTGGTCGTGGCTACCGTGCTCATATCACTCCAAAGGATTTCCGTCGACGATGGCCGTTTTCAGCCTTCTCACGCGCCGGATTATGCGCTTGCGGTCTGCCTGTCGGGCGGGTGTAACCGTACCGCCACCGTAACAACGTATTTGTTGGACGGACGCAGTGCTAGGGTTCGCTCGTCGGACTATCCGACGGTGAATCCATGCGCGGCGTCGTCTTTCTCGGCGATCGAGAACTCGCGCTCAAGGACTTTCCTGATCCCACGCCGGGGTCGGGCGAGGTGGTCGTCGCCATGAAAGCCTCGGGCATGTGTGGCAGCGACCTGAAGCACGACCGCGCCGTCGGATCGGACCCACGACGACATGTCATCGCCGGCCATGAGCCATGCGGTGTGGTTGCGGCTGTCGGGGCCGGCGTGTCGGCGGACTTTGCGCCCGTTGGTGCGCGGGTCATGGTTCACCACTACAAGGGTTGTGGCCGCTGCAAGCATTGCCGCGTTGGTTGGTCGCAGCTCTGTCGAGACGGCATGACGGTCTACGGCATCACGGGAGATGGTGGTCACGCACATTTCATGAGGGTGCCCGCCTCCACGCTGGTCCCGTTGCCAGACGCCCTCTCTTTTGAAGAGGGTGCGGCCATTTCCTGCGGGACTGGCACCGCCTACGCCGCGCTGAGTCGTATCGATGTCTCCGGGCGCGACACATTGGCAGTGTTCGGCCAGGGAGCGGTTGGACTCTCAGCGACGATGCTCGGTCGTGCGATGGGCGCCCGGGTTATTGCCGTGGACGTTTCTGCCGAAAGGCTCGAGCTGGCAAAGCGTCTCGGGGCCGAGGCGATCATCAACTCGAGTGAGACCGATCCAGTCGCGGCCATTCACGATCTGACGAATGGCGAGGGAGCGACAACAACAATGGACTGCACTGGCGTGTCCGACGCGCGCGTGGCCGCCGTACGGAGCGCTGGCACATGGGGCCGCGTCGCATTCGTCGGCGAAGGCGGAACGACCGCCTTCGACGTCAGCCAGCACCTGTTGCGTCGTCAGTTGACCATTCACGCATCGTGGACGTTCAGCGTCACGGGGCAGGCGGAGTGCGCGCGCTTCATTGTGGACAGGAAAGTGCCGCTCAAGAATCTTGTGACGCATCGGTTCAATCTCAACGAGGCGGAAGCTGCGTACAGGCTGTTTGACACGCAGACCACGGGCAAAGCCGTTCTTGTCTTCTGCTGATTGGCCACGGGCGCGACTGTGATTCACGGAGGCGAGGTTTTGGACGGACATAGATTTCCAGACAGGTTGGATGGCCACCGTGGCCGTCAATGAACCCGCGGTCGTCGCCTCAAAAACTGTCAACGGAGGCATACCTATGCGGTGCTGGCGTATCCGCGTGATTGGCCTCGTCGCGATCGCGTTAACAATCGCGCCGAGTACGTTCGCTCAAACCGTTGCGGTGGCTCAACTCTCCGGCACCGTAAACGACGAATCGAACGCCGCCCTTCCTGGCGTCGATGTCAGCGTTACGCAAACCAGCACCGGGATGACGCGTTCCGTCGTCACGGGCTCGCGCGGTGAATACGTCTTCACGAATCTCCCGGTCGGTCCGTACAAGGTAATCGCGAAATTGAGCGGCTTCAGCACCTTCGAGCAGACGGGCATCGTGCTCGCGGTCGGTGACACGCGCACGATCAACGTGTCGTTGAAAATTGGCACGCTCGAGGAGACGGTGCAGGTGTCCGGCCAGTCGCCATTGGTCGACACGTCGAGCACCGGCGTCGGCGCGCTCGTACCGCAAGAACAGATTGTTGGCTTGCCCTTGAATGGCCGCCAGGCCACGCAGCTCGTGCTGCTCTCGGGTGCGGCGGTCGACGCGCCCGGGCTGACCAGCAATCGCCAACCTCCAAACGCCGTCGCGATTTCGGTCGCCGGTGGCACCGGCAACAGCACGCTGTTTCTGGTTGACGGCGGTTACAACAATGATTCCGGCAACAACACGGGCAACGCAATGCCGTTCCCGGATGCGCTGCAGGAGTTCCGGACGGAAACGGGCGTGCGCCCCGCACGTTACGGCATGTTCACTGGCGCGACGGTGAACGCCGTCACCCGCTCCGGCAGCAATCAATTTCACGGAACGGCGTTCGACTTTGCCCGCCATCACACGTTCAACGCCATCCCGTACTTCAATCAAAAGGAAAACGGAGGCAGCGGGCAGGACGACGGCCTCAAACGGAATCAGGCGGGCGGGACGATCGGCGGACCGCTGATGAAGAACAAATTGTTCTTTTTCGGAGGCCTGCAGGTCACCAAGCAGGACATTTCGCCGCAGACCACGAACCAGATTGTGCCAACGCAGGAAGTGCTTCGCGGCGATTTCAGCAAAGTGATGTCTGCGGCGTGCCGCGGCGGTACGGCGCGACAGCTGGGATTTCCGTTCGTCAACAACCAGGTCGATCCGGCGCTGTTCAGCCCGTTTGCGCTGAAGCTTCTCAAGTTCATCCCGGTCGCCGACCCCGCGTATGATCCGGATGGGTGCGGGCGCTATCCGCTGGCGATCCCGAACAACAGTGTCGAACAGCAGGTGATCGGCCGCGCGGACTTCCAGCTGACGACAAACGCCCGTTTATTCGGGCGCTACTTCTACAGCAACTACAACCACGAGGCTGGCTTCGACGCCACCGGCAATCCCAATCTGTTGTATGCGAGCGGCAATGGCCTCGGAATCAAGAGCCACATGCACACCGTCGCGGGCGGGTGGGATCAGGTGATCACGCCGCACTTGTTCAGCGCGACGCGCTTCTCGCTGGCCGATACGACCGCGCTTCGAGTGCAGGGGAATGGTTTGCCGACGTTCACGACGCTTGGCCTGAATGTGTTTCAGTACACGAATGGCGACGGTCAGAACTTCTTCAACGGCGCGACTGGAGGTTGGTCCGGCAACGCCTTTCCCGGTACGTTCTACACGACGACGCCGTCAATCTCAGAGGACATCGACTGGACAAAAGGCTCCCACTCGGTGTCGTTTGGCGGCGTCTGGACGCGGCCCTTCTTCGACGGCGACGGCCCGTTTCAGGCGAACGGCCTCATGACGTTCAGCGGCCTGATCACGCGTGGCGCCAACGCGCAATCACAGGTGCCGATGGCCGACTTCATGCTCGGGCTGCCAGCGGTATTCAGCCAGGGCGGGAGCCAGATCGTCGCTGAGAAGCAACAGTACGTCGGCTTCTATGCGCAGGACGTGTGGCGCGCGAACGCTCACTTTACCTTCAACTATGGTTTGCGCTGGGAGCCATTCCTCGCAGCCAAAGATCAAAACCATTTCAACATGGCCTTTGTGCGCGAAGATTTCGACAAGGGCCTGCACAGCACCGTGTTTCCGAACGCGCCGGCAGGGCTCGTGTTCCCGGGTGATCCGGGATTTCCAACCAACGGCGCGAATACGACGAATCGTCTGGACCAGTTCGCCCCGAGACTCGGCATTGTCTGGAATCCGACGGGCGACGATGTGCAGAGCGTTCGCGCGGCGGTCGGTCGCTTCTACGACTCGCCGAAACTCTGGCAGTACGGTCACCACATGCTCAACCCGCCGTACGGCAACACCGTCACCGCGATCTCTCCGTCGTCGTGCCCGCCGCCGAATGCCAACGGGTGTGCGATCAACCTGTTGAATCCGTGGGCGAATACGCCGGGCGGCGATCCGCTCGCGGCCATCACCTCCGTCCAGTGTGCGATTCCCTCTGAACGGCGACTACGTCAGCATGCCGATTGAAGCCGATGTCATGCGCGTCACCCAGTGGAACGTCTCGTACCAGCGCCAATTATTTGGCCGCGTGTTGCTTGATGTGACGTACATGGGCAACCGCACCAATGGTATCTGGCTCGGTTACGAAGAAAATCCTTCTCTATACATTCCTGGTAATTGCGTGGCCGGCCAGTACGGTCTGACAGCACCAGGACCGTGCTCGAACAGTTCCGCCGTGAACCTGCGGGCGCGCCGCCTGCTGACCCTGCGGAATCCCGCCGAGGGGCAGTACTTCGGGTCGGTTGCGCAGACGACCGGCGGCACCGGGCACTACAACGGCGTCAAGTTCACGGTAGAGAAACGTCTCAGCAGCGGGTGGAGCTTGTCGGCGAACTACACGCGCAGCAAGTGCATCAATCAAGGTGAGCCCGGGACGGATATCGTGAATACATTCCCCGACCCGACGGATCCGTCCACGAACGAAGGCCCCTGCATCG
>QHWF01000502.1 GCA_003222455.1 Acidobacteriota bacterium | reverse complement strand
GCGGCCGGTTCGACCCCGCCGAGCATCACGCATTTCTGCATGACCGTCGAGAATTTCAACGCGGATCGGATTATCGCGATGCTCGCGCAGCACGGCATCCGGAAAGGCGACACGATCCAGGCGGCGCCCGGCGATGGCGGCAGACTGACCGGCGGCGCGAGCGGAGGACCGATGCACGTGCGGCTGCGCGTCCGCAAGCCCGAAGCCGGTGGCGCGAAGGAAGGGACGCCCGAGCTCTATGTCGGCGATCCCGATGGCATCGTCGTCCAGCTCCAGGACACCACGTACTGCGGCGGCGCGGGGGTTCTCGGGAACGTCTGCGAGACGCGGCCGGAGCCGTCGGCAACGAAGGGGCGGCTCGCGGTCAAGGACCTCAGCCACGTCACGATCAGCGTCTCGGATGCGGACCGCTCGAACCGCTTCTACCAGGACCTCTTCGGGTTGCCGATTCGATCACGTCAAGGCGCGTCGCTCGGCCTCGGCGTCGGACCGGGCGTCATGTTCGTGATGTTCATCGGTGCTGCGGGTGCCGGCCGAAGTGGAGGGAGCGCCGCACGTCCGGCCAGCATCAACCACGTGTGCATGAGCATGGAACATTTCAATCCGGACGACATCCTCAAGACGCTGGCGACGTACGGCATCAGCCCGAGAGGCGACGCGCCCGGTCCGGTCGGGCCGATGAAGTCGTACGTGAGCATGCGCATGCCCAACCGGGGCGGTGCGCCGGAAGGCACGCCGGAGCTGTACTTCACCGATCCGGACGGGCTCCTCGTCCAGCTTCAGGACGCGAGTTATTGCGGCGGCGGTGGATTCCTGGGGAACCAGTGCGGGTGATCTCACAGCTACCACGGAGGACGCGGAGGACGCGGAGGTTCAATCCTGAAGGAGCAGGATCCTACCTCCTGTCCTCCGCGTCCTCCGTGGTGACGCGCTACACAGCCATCAGGTCGAACTGCTCGTGATGGAGATGGACGTCGGCCCTGATGGTGACGTCCTTGCCCGTCGCCTGCCTCAGGTCTGCGACCACCGCGCTCTCTTCTTCGTTCAGCGCCCGCGCGATATCGGGATTCACGCGCAACAGCAGCCGGTGACCATTCAGGTCGGGGCTGACCTTCTTCACTTCCGACAGGATTTCGTAGCAGATCGTCGAGCACGACTTGATCACACCGGTCCCCGAGCAGTACGGACAGGGCTCGGTGAGGACGCGTTCCAGGCTCTGTTTCACGCGCTTGCGCGTGATGATCACCAGACCGAAGTCGGACACCTGCAGCGCCTTCGATGGTGAGCGATCCTTCTTCAGCTCCTGCTCGACCGTCTGAAGAATCTTCTGGCGGTTCTTCTTCTCCTCCATGTCGATGAAGTCGAGCACGATGATGCCGCCGAGATCGCGCAGCCGGACCTGGCGGACAATCTCCTTCACGGCTTCGAGGTTCGTCTTGACGATGGTGTCTTCGAGACGGCCGCTGGATTTCTTGCCGACATAGCGGCCGGTGTTCACGTCGATGGCGACGAGCGCTTCGGTCTGGTTGATCACGATTGAGCCACCCGACTTCAACCAGACTTTGCTCTTCAGCGCCTTGTCGATCTCGGCCTGCACGCCGTACTCGTCGAAGATCGGATACGGCTTCGTGTACAGCTTCACCTTCGGCGCCAGGCTGGGCATGATGCGCTCGACCAGCTCCATCGTGCGCTGGTATTCGTGCTGGTCGTCGATGCGGATTGCCTGAAACTCCTCGGTCAGCAGGTCGCGCAGCAGCTTGCTGACGAGGCTCTGTTCCCGGTACACGACGGCCGGCGCACGGGACGAGTCGGTCCGCTGGCGGATTTCGGTCCAGATCTTGTGGAAGGCTTCGAGGTCGCTGACGATGTCTTCGCTGGGACGGCTGGCAGCCGCGGTCCGGATGATGACGCCGCCGGTAAACCCGCGGCTGTCGCGGAATTCGCGGACGATGCCGCGCAGGCGGCTCCGCTCCTCGCGCGACTCGATCTTGCGCGACACCCCGACGTGGTCGACCGTCGGCATGAACACGAGGAACCGGCCGGCCATCGTCACGTGCGAGGTGAGCCGCGCGCCCTTCGTGCCGAGCGGCTCCTTGACCACCTGAACGAGGATCTCCTGGCCTTCGCGCAGCAGGTCTTCGATTTTCGGTTTCGGCCGCTCGCGGTCGCCGTTGCGATCCTTGGGCCGGGCACCCTCGGTCCCCGTCGCCCGGTCCTCCTCCTCGTCGGCGGCGAGCTTGTCGAACTCCTCCATCGTGTTGATCACGTCGTCGACATAGAGGAACCCGTCGCGCTCGAGGCCGATGTCGATGAAGGAGGACTGCATGCCGGGAAGGACTTTCGAGACCCGGCCCTTGTAGACGTTGCCGACGACGCCGCGCTGCCGCTCGCGCTCGACGAAGATTTCGGCGGCGAGGTCGTCTTCGAGAATGGCGACGATGGTCTCGTGGCCATTCGAGGAGACGATCATCTCCTTGTTCATTTTCACGAACTCCTGCGCGGCAGGCCGCGGGGCGAAGAAATCACCGTAGCGCAGCCCTTTTAGGGCCCTTTAGGGCTGCCCGGCGGCGCTGATGCAGGCCTGAAGGCCTGCGCTAGGAGTCGTCGCCGCCGATCAGTTTCTTCACCGGCCCAGTTCGGTTAGTTCGTGAATCTGCGCATGCGTACGTTGAGGATCAGCCCAAAGCCGGCGAGCGTCGCGATCATCGACGAGCCGCCGTAACTCATGAGCGGAAGCGTCAGCCCTTTGACGGGCGCCAGGCCTGCCGACATGGTGACGTTGTAAATCACCTGGAAGGTGAAGCTGGCGAGCACGCCCAGGACGAGGTACGAGCCGAGGCGGTCCTTGGCCAGACGGGCCGCATCGAGCGCGCGCACAATCACGAACAAATACAGGCCGAGCGCCACCACGACGCCGGCAAACCCATGCTCCTCGGCCAGAACCGAGAAGACGAAATCGTTGTCCACTTCGGGCAGGAAACGCAGTTGGCCCTGTGTGCCCTGCTTGAACCCTTTCCCGGTCAACCCGCCCGATCCCACCGTGATGCGCGCCTGGATCTGCTGGTAGCCGGCGCCTTTGGCATCCTGGGACGGATCGAGGAACGTCACGACACGGGATTTCTGATAGTCCTTCAGCGCGAACTTCCACGCGACCGGCGCCGCGAGGACAATCGCCAGGCCGATGACGGCGAGGATGCGCATCTGCATCCCCGCCAGATATGCCACTCCGAGAAACACCGGCAGCAGCGTGACGGCCGTGCCGAGATCAGGCTCCTTGGCGATGAGCGCGAACGGCACGAAGGTCAAGGCGCCGCCGATGGCGAGATCCGTCAAGGCCGGCGCGCCGCGAATCTCGCCGAGGAACTTGGCCAGCACCAGCGCGACACAGATCTTCGCGAACTCCGACGGCTGCAGGTTGAACGGACCCAACGGGATCCAGCGCCGGGCTCCCTTGCCCTCGTGGCCGAAGACCAGGACGTACACGAGGACGGCCAGGATCGCGATGTAGATGAAGTGCGACTTGTCGGTGAACGCCCGGTAGTCGATCGACA
>QHWF01000501.1 GCA_003222455.1 Acidobacteriota bacterium | reverse complement strand
CGGCCGAGCTCGCAAGACGCTGTGCTACACTCGGAAGAAATCAGCGATTCGCATGGAAACAGTAATGGCCGCATGGAAACAGTAATGGCTACGTGTCCGAAATGTATGGGTGCGCTCACCGAGAATCATCGGTGCCGCCGCGGCACGGTCAGTCGCGTCTCTCACGCCCTGTCAACGGTAGCCGTGGGCGGCGGGTTGGGAACCGTCGCGTGCTTTGCGATTGAAGACCGTCCCGCGGGCGCGCTGCTCATGGCCGCGGCTGCGCTTGGCATGGTGCTGGCCACAGCCGTTCGAGAAGCCGTCGAGGGACGACGGTGAAAATATCGCGCGCGCCTCAGGCGCAGTAACGCCGGACGACATCCATCAGCATTTCGACATCGATTGGCTTGGCCACCGAAGCGACCGCGCCAAGCGCCTGCGCGCGTTGCTCGATGTCGACCGCGCCCGACAAGACCGCAACGGGCACATTGGCCACGGTTGGATCGCCCAGTTGGGCGCGCCGGAATTCATGGCCACCCAGCCGAGGCATCATCAAATCGAGCAGGATCAGGCAGGGAACATCCGGGGCCCCGTGTTTCACGGTGCGGAGCAGGTGCAATCCCTCGAGCCCGTCTTCGGCCCCGACCGCATGGAAGCCCTCGATCGAGAGGAGCGTCGACAGCATCTCCCGGGTGTCGGGGTCGTCCTCAACGATGAGTATGTTCCCGGTCTGGTTGACCACGGCCATTAAGTACTCAAGTCCCATGCCGCCTCGACCGTAAGGACGCCCTCACGAAGACGCCTGTGGCGGCGGGACCGGGTCTCGTGTCAGATTCTGCGCAATGGGTGATTCCGCTGCATACCTATCTTACGATGAGTTCGACCGCGTGCATATCCGTATCGGCCGCATCGTGGACGTCCAGGACTTTCCGGAGGCGCGTCAGGCCGCTTACAGGCTCCTCATCGATTTCGGTCCGGACATCGCGATCCGAAAATCGTCGGCGCAGGCCACGAAGCACTACGCCAAAACGAGTCTTCGTGGTTGCATTTGTGGTTGGTTCGTGGGCTGGCCAGCGCGCAGCCGATCTCAGATTGGCAGTCTCAGGGACGCGCGGCAGCCGGCGTGATCCGCGTGGTTGTCCAGCGTCAGCGAGCCGCCGTGCGCTTCGGCGATCTGCCGGCTCAGGACGAGGCCGATGCCGGAGCCGCCTGGCTTCGTCGTGAAGAAGGGCACGAACAGGTTCGACGCGTTCGGCAGGCCGGTCCCTTCGTCATCGACCCACAGGCCAACCGTCCGGGCCTCGTGCCTCCAGCCGACGCGGACGCCGCCGCCTGTCTGGAGTGCGGCGTCAACCCCATTGCGTACGAGATTGATCAACAGCTGTTCGAGCTGATCGGGATCGGCGCGGATCGTCAGGTCGGGACCCGCGTCGATACGGATCCGCAGACGGGTTTCCACGCCGACCACGCGCTGGACGAGCTCCGGCACATGGACGTCATCGAGTCTCGGCGCCGGGAGCTTCGCGAGCTGGGCGTAGGCCGTCGTGAAGCGGCTGAGCGAATCGGAACGCGTCGCGATCACCGCGAGGCCGCGACGCATATCGTCGTGCCAGTCGTCGGGCAGGTTGTCGCGCCCGAGCATCGTTTCCAGGCTGCCGGCGATCGATTTGATCGGCGCGAGCGAGTTGTTGATCTCGTGACCGATGACGCGGATCAGCCGCTGCCAGGCCTGACGCTCTTCGTCGCGGAGCGGACGGCTGACGTCGGCCAGCACCAGGAGTTGATGGGGCAGACCGCCCTGACGGAACGTCGTGCGCCGCACTTCGAACCGTCCCGAGCCGCCGGGGAACGTGACGTCGGCGATTCGCGGTGACAGGCCGTGCAGGCACGCGCCGAGTCCGATCTCGTCGGCCGTGCGTCCGAGCATCCGCTCGGCGGCCTGGCCGAGCAGGCGCTCGCCGGCGCGATTCACGAGCCGCAGCGCCTGGGTGCCATCGAAGGTGAACACCGCCACGTCGATCTCGACCATGACCGTGCGCAGCAGCGCACCGGCTTCGAGCGCGCCGAGCCGCTGATCGTGAAGGGTCGAGGCGAGCACGTTCACTTCGAGCATCACCGCGCCGAGCGGGTCGTCGCCGCTGGCGCCGCGGGCACGGATCGAAAAGTCGCTTTCGCGCAGCGCGGCGAGCAGGTTGGACAGCGTCTGCAGGGGCAGCACGACGCGGTGCCGCACGCTGAACGAGCAGCCGGTCCAGACGCCGACGATCAGCACCGTCAGCGTCCACTGCACTTTCGGGGTATAGGAGCCGGTCCAGAGCAGGATCAGCGCGACGAGCGTGGCCGGCAGCCCGGCCGCCAGTGCGAGCAGCAGAATGCGCTGATCGAACCGCAGCCGTGCGTCGGGACGGCTGGAGATTGGATCGAGCGCCTCTAAGCTGTCTTCACCCAATTTCGAATTCGGAATTCTGAATTCGGAATTCGTGCTCGAATTCCCAATTCCTGATTGCCAATTCTAGAACGCCACGCATTCTGAATTCCGAATTCCAAATTCTGAATTCTTATAGTCCGTATCGCTGCAGCCGTCGGTACAGCGCGCTGCGGCTGAGCCCAAGCGCCTTGGCCGCCTGACTGACGTTGCCGTCGAACCGCGCCATCGCTTTCTTGATCAGGAACCCTTCCACTTCCTCCAGACTCATGTCTTCGATGCGCGAGGTCGACTCGCGGTCGATGCGCAGCCCGAGCTCGCCGAGCCGGATGCTCGCGCCCTGGGCCATGAGCACGCCGCGTTCGACCGCGTGATCGAGCTCGCGGATGTTGCCGGGCCAGGGATGATCGAGGAGCGCCTGCAGCGCCGCCGTTTCGAAGCCGTTGATGTGCTTGCGGTACCGCTGCCCGTGCTGCCGCAGGAAATGCATCGCGAGCGCGGGAATGTCTTCACGCCGGTCCCGCAGCGGCGGCAACAGGATTTCAATGGTGTTCAGGCGGAAGAGCAGATCCTGCCGGAACCGTCCGGACGCCACCTCCTCTGCGAGGTTGGCATTGGTGGCCGAGACGATGCGCACGTTCACTTTTCGCGTGCGCGACGATCCGACCCGCTCGAAATCACCGGTTTCGAGCACACGCAGGAGTTTCGGCTGAAGGTTGAGCGGCACGTTTGCGATTTCGTCGAGAAACAGCGTGCCCCCGTCGGCGAGCTCGAAGCGGCCCACGCGATCGGTTTTGGCGTCGGTGAACGCGCCCTTGACGTGTCCGAACAGCTCGCTCTCGAAGACGCCTTCGGACAGCCCGCCGGCGTTCACCGTGACGAGCCCTCGTCCGGCGCGGCCGGACACCGCATGCACCGCCTGCGCGACGGTACCTTTGCCGGTCCCGTTTTCACCGGTGACGAGAATGTTCGCCTCGGACGGTCCGACGCGCGAGATCAGCTCCAGCACCGGCCGCATCGACGGGGCGTCGGCAATCAGCATCGGACGCACATCGGGCTTGAGCGATCGGTTCTCGGCTTCGAGCCGCTGCTGCCGCCGCAAGGCGCGCGCGAGCTCGACCTGGGTGCGGACAATCGTCAGCAGCCGCGCGTTTTCCCACGGCTTCTGCACGAAGTCGCGGGCGCCGCGCCGCATCGCCTCGACGGCGACTTCGACGCTGCCCCACGCGGTCATGACGACCACCGGCAGTGTCGGGTCGTGGCGCCGCAGCTGCGACAGCAGATCGAGCCCTTCCTGCCCCGAGGTCGTGTCGCGCGTGTAGTTCAGATCCATCAGCACCACGTCGTAGTCGTCGCCGTCGACGGCCTCGAGAATCGCCCCGGGGGAACCCGCGGACTCGATGCTGAATCCCTCGGCCTTCAACAGCAGACGCAGTGCTTCGAGCACGTCCGGTTGATCGTCGGCGATCAGCACCCGCGCCACCGCAGGCTCGGACCGGACGGACATCGACTCTCCACGATCATCCAGCGCTTCGACAGGCCACCGTTGTGCAGTTCCCACGGGATCTCCCTATTAGTCGTTAGTCGCTGGTCCGGTCGTTGGTCGTTTGTCGTCGGTCGTTCGTCATTCGTCATTCGTCGTGACCAACGACCAATGACCAACGACCAATGACCAACGACTAATGACCAACGACTAATCTTCGACGACCCAGCCGTCTCTCAGTTGAATGATCCGCGTGCCGTACGACGCATTCAGCTCCGAATGCGTCACCTGCACGATGGTTGCCCCCGCTTCGTTCAGGGTTCGGAACAGCTCCATGATTTCCTTGCCTT
>QHWF01000465.1 GCA_003222455.1 Acidobacteriota bacterium | reverse complement strand
GACTCGCGGTGAGATTGATGACGGCCTCGGCCTCCCGATACAACCGCGGCAGCTCGGTGACCGGCAGGCCGCCGAACGTGCATCCCTTGCCCATGAACTCGGCGCTGCAAATCCAGCGGCCTTCGAACCCGTACTGGCGCAGGACGGTTCCCACCATGACTCTCGGCCACCCGGCGTCGACCGCGGCGTCGATGGGGTGCGGCAGCCAGTTGCCGCGCCATTCCACGTAATAGACCTCGAACCCGAGACGCTGCAGACCGATCAGGTAGTGGAGCACCTGCCACACCACGCCCGCGACCGGCTCTTCACACATGCGTCCGAGGACGACGATCTTCGGCTTACGCACTGGCAGCGCTCCCGCGCAGGACCAGCTGAGCATCCCGAGCCGAGTTATCCGGCGTGTGTGACGCGGCGACGAGCCGGCGGTTCGAAATCACCAGGTGAACGTCGCAGTCTTCCAGCGCCGCCGGCCGATGCGAAATGAGGAAACAGGTGCGCCCCTGCATCGCCTCGGTCTGCACGTCCACCGAGCTCGTGGGCTCGTCGAGAATCAGGATCGGCGCGTTCTTCAGGAAGGCGCGGGCCAGCGAAATGCGCTGGCGTTCGCCACCCGACAACCGCATGCCTCGCTCGCCGACCGCGGTCCGGTATCCGTCGGGCAGCCCGAGGATGAAATTGTGCGCATCCGCCAGTTGCGCCGCGTCGACGATTTCCTCGGGCGTCGCGCCCGGCCGCGCGTACGCGATGTTCTCGGCGATGCTCGCCGAGAACAGCACCGGTTCCTGGAGCACGAACGCGAACTGGTTGCGCAGGTCCACCAGCTTGTAATCGCGCACGTCCACTCCGTCGAGCGAGATGCGTCCGGCTGTCGGATCGTAGAAACGGGTCAACAGGCTGACGAGCGTCGTCTTGCCCGCGCCGGTGGTTCCCGAGATTCCGACGCGGCTTCCCGCCTTCACCTCGAACGAAACGTCCTGCAGGATCGGCGTGGCGCCGTCGTAGGAGAACGACACGTTGTCGAAGACAACCACGCCGGCACATCGACCGAGCGCCCGGGCGTCGGGCCGTTCGACCACTTCGGGCAGCTCGTCGAACAGAGCGAATGCGCGCTCGGCACTGGCCATGGCCGACTGAAGATCGGTCACGAGCTTGCTCAACGTGCTCAGCGGCGAGTAGAGCTGTGCCAGATAGGCCATGACGATCAGCAGGCCGCCCAGTGTGAGGAGGCCCGATTGGACGTGCATCACGCCGATGACCAGGGCGGCGGCGGTTCCGGCTGCAGTGGTCATCCCGACCAGGAGCTCGAAGCCGCTCTGGAAGAACGCCACCTGAACCTGACCCGAGATCCGTTTGGCGGCCTGGCGGAGGAACCTCGCGTGCTCGTGCTCCTCACGTCCGAAGGCCTTGACGACGCGAACCGCTCCGAGCACTTCGGTGACGACGGACATGGCGGAGCTGTCGAGTCGTTTGATCTCCTGCCAGCGCATGCGCAGCGGTTCACGGAACATCCGCGACAGCAGATACAGAACGGGCGTGACGGCGAGCGCCACGAGCGCCAGCTGCCAGTCCATGCGGGCGATCACGATGACCATGCCCAGCAGCGTGAACGAGGAGGTGATCATCGGGATCAGCCCGTTGAGCGTCACCGCCTGCACGCAATAGGCGTCGTACTGGATGCGATAGGTGGAATCGCTCGTGCCCCGGCTGTCGTGATACGACAGGGACAGCCGCTGCACGTGGCGGAACAGCTTGGCGCGAAAGTCCTGAAGCAGTTTCTCGCCGGTGTAGGTGTACAGCACCCAGGTCAAGACACCCTGTATCTGCCGCAGCAGCGCAACCGCCAGCAGGAGCGCCGCAATGAAGATCAGGAGCGCGGTCGGCGAGGTCTGCACGGACCGCGGCGCCACGGCGCGGAGAAAGCCGGGAATCGGGTGCGATCCCAGCACGCTGTCGACCGCCAGCTTCATCGGCAGCGGCATGATCAGCGCCAGGGGCGCCGCCAGGATGTTGAGCAGCAGCGTGCCCACCATGTGGAGCCAGTAAGGCCTCGCCTGGAGCAGCAGCCGCCGGTAGAGAGCCAATTGCGTGAATCGTCCGCTCGCCATTTGTGAAATCAGTTCAGTGCAGATGCAGTTTGTGTGTCAGTGACGTCAGCACGTCCGACGAGTCGAAGTAGTTCTCGGCCAGACGCCGCGCGCCGCGCGCGTGACGGTCGTAATCGCGTTCGATCGCACACGCCGCATCGGCGGCCTCTTCCACGGTCGTGAACGTGAGCAGCCCGGCGCCCTGTGGCAGCAGATCGTCCAGCCCGGTGTCCTGCGCGATCACCGGCCGGCCGCTCGCCAGATAGCAGACGCTGCGGTGCCCGAACCGACCGCTGCGCGTCTGCACGTACATCCCTTTCGAGACCATCAGTTCCGCGCTCGAACTGCGGATGTAATCGCGATAGCACCAGGGGTCGCCCGCGGCGCGCCGCGGTTCGACGAGCCACCATCCCGAGTCGAACAGGAGCTGGACGTCTTTGACATCGGCCGGATGGATATCGAGCGCCACTTCGAAGCGGCCCCCGGCCAGGGACGGCAGCGTCGCGAACCGTCGAAATTCGTGCGCGCGCAGGCCGTACATCCGTCCCTGGAAGCCCACCGGCGGGTACGCGCCTCGCCAGCTCGCCACGGTCGTAATCGGCGCCTCGGATCCCGCCGCCAGGCCGCAGGCCGGCCATTCATCGAGCACGATCGGCGGCCGCGTGGTGATCCAGTCGAGCCCGCAGGTTGGGATCGTGCACCCGGCCTTGCCGATGTTCTCGGCAATCGTCACGTACGCGTCGTGTCCGGCGAGCGCATCGCGCAGCGCAAGCTCTCTCCACATCTGCGGGAATCCCGGATCGATGTCGAGAAAGATCCGGGCCTGGGCAGCCTGCAGGATCTCGTGATCGTCGAGAACGCCCATCACGTTGATGAGCGCCGCCGATTCGGCCACCCGCTTGAGGACCTGCGGACGACTGAGGCCGGCGACGCTCGCGCCCTTCGACAGCAGCGCATAGTGGCCGTCGAGACCAAAGCAGTGCATCACGCGCTCGAGGTAGCGCAGGTTCCACGAGTGCTGGACCGGTGCAGGCTGTCCTGTTTCGGTCATGCACGTGTCTGGCTCGATCCGATCGAGAAACAGCACGTCCCAGCCAAGTTTCTGAAAGCCGACGAGGTACTGGAGGAACGCCCAGGTGTGTCCTCCGCGGCCGGCGTGCTGCGCGAGGGTGCCCACGATCGTGAGGCGTTTTCTTCTGGTCATAGATTCGTCTTATCGAGATTCATGACGCCGATCCGGACGATGCCCGCAGTCGGCTCGGCCGCGAACCCGGCAGGCACCGGCGCTCCATGCGGCAACACGCGTGTGCCTTGGTGGTGAGGCACCGCCGGCAGCGCCGACGGCGGTGTCGCGCGCGCCGCGGCAGGCGACAGCGCGGCAGACATGGAGGCCGGCAGGACCGCGACGCTGCGATCGTGCACGGGGGCAAGCGGAGACCACCCGAGGTCCACCGCCAGGCTGTCCAGCGTCTTCGACACGACGCGCGCCGCCAGAGCCATGTGCGCCACAGGCAGGGCCACGGTCCACGCGGCAACGAGCACCACGCCGAGCGGCCAATCGATGAGGGCTGCGCGTTGAAGCCCGGCGGCCAGCGCGAGGCCCGAGGCCAGCGCGAGCAGGGGGGTCGCGGTCACCCTTGATCGCAGGGCCACCCGGCACAGGCATCTCCCGGCGCCGTGGTCCTCGACCAGCGTGCGGATGTCGAGACGAAACCACGCCTGGTCAACCATCGTGGCGTCGCGGTCTTCCCACCACCCGCTGTCGAGCTCGACGTTCCTGACGATCCGCTGCTGTCGCAGGCGATCCGCCATCGCGCACAACACACGGCGTGCCTCAACCCAGCGCTCGCTCCAGAACGTCCGCTCCACCTGGCCGCGCAGGCAGAGACGCACGCCGTCGGCGAGATCGGAGAACACCGGCCGGCGGGGCACCCCGTGGTGCGGATCGGTCACGGATGTGAGAGCGGCCGGCGCGGACATCATGCCTTTGAGCCGGCCGTGAAGCCGCGCGAACGGTTGAAGGACATGCAGCGTCGCAATCGTCGCGCGATACAGCGCGCGGCTCGATGCCGGCGAGAGACGGCCAATCGGCGGAAGCTGCTTCACATGCGACCGGGATCCATGCCGCAGACACTTCATGACCGTCGCGCCCGCCAGCACCAGCGCCGTCGCGGCGAGCGCTGTCGGATACCCGCGATCAACCGGCAACATCAGGACGGCCAGGGCGAAAAGCGCCATCCAGGCGAGCTGCCATCGGCCCGAGTGCGGCAGGTACGTCAGCGGGTGGGCATACGTCCGGTAGACCGACGGAAATGCGGCCGATCCGAACGGGCCGGAATTGATCCGTTCTTCTGAAAACGATTGGATCAGCGGCAGCGAACTGTAGATGTGCCCGCGCCACGCCATGCGCCCGCGCACGAACTGGTCGGGGTGCGTGTGCATGAGCCACGTCTCGCCTTCGCCATAGCCCACCTGCTGCCGCCAGTAACTGGCGACGCTCGCACGATGGTGGTGCCAGACCAGTGCCGACGGCGCAAAGCCGATCTTCCAGCCCCTCGCCTGCAGCCGCCAGCACACATCCACATCGTCGCCGGCGCGCAGAAAGATCGGGTTGAACCCGCCGATGGCCATCAGGGCGTCGCGGCGAAATGCGCAGTTGCAGCCGGGCACGTGCTCCGCGATGCGATCGTCGAGGAGAACGTGCGTCGGGCCGCCTGGCGCGCGCGCCACGCATTGCGCAATCCATGGATCGTCTGGCGGCACGATGTTCGGGCCCCCGGCGGCGACGACGTTCGAATTGAGGAAGGGCTGGACGAGATAGGTGAGCCAGTCAGGATCGACACGCACGTCGGCGTCGGTATACGCAACAATCTCGCCCGTGGCGCGTTTCAGCCCGACGTTGCGCGCCGCCGCGAGTCCGCCGTTCGCGATGCTGACAACCGCCACACCGGCATGACTGGCCGCAATCGCCGCGGTCGCATCCGAGGAGCCATCGTCGATCACGATGATTTCAGTATCGGGATACTGCAGCGCTTCGATCGACGTCAGACATTCGTCGATCGTCTGCGCCGCGTTGTACGCGCACACGACGACCGATACGCGTGGCCACGTCACGCGCTGATCCTCGTGGAACGGAGCCGACCGGAACACGCGCTGCACCACGTGATACGACCGCTTCGGCCGGCGCGACGCATCGACCAGCCCGAACGCCCAGTCGTCGACCTGGTGGCCGCCGCGCCACCAGTCATCCGTCCAGCTGAAGACAATTGCGCCGCACGCACCCTCGCCGAACGCCGTGCGCAGCTGCATCATCACGAGCGCCGACTGGCGCTCTTCACCGTGTCGCATGCTGTCGGCGCCGGCCTCGGAGATCAGCAGCGGCCGTGGCCCGGCGATGTTGTGCAGCCGGGCGAGGTACGCGCTCAGATCGGCTTCGCGATGCAGGAAGACGTTGAAGGCGCACACGTCGAAGCACGACGTATCGAGGTATTCAGTCGGCGGATAGTTGACATACGTGAGCAGCGATTGCGGCGAGGCGGTCCGGGCTTCGTCGCACAGCTCGCCGAGAAAGCCCTCGATTCTGCGCCGGCCATACCAGCGGACGACGCCGGGAGGGATATCGTTGCCGAGCGCGAAGAGCAGCGTCGCCGGGTGCGCGGCGAGCCGCTCGACATGACCGCGGACGTCAGATCGGATCCCGGATCGGGTCTGATGGCTGTCCAGGAAGGCGATGTGCTGCGGCCATGGAACCCCGACGATGACGCGCAGCCCGTGACGGGTGGCTTCGTCGAGCAGGTCGAGCGACGGCGGCGTGTAGGTGCGAATCGTATTCGCGCCCAGCTGCGCGATCGCGCGGAAGTCCGAAGCAATACGGTCTGGCGGCGGAAAGAGCGACAGGTCGCCGCCCGGGGCGAACGTGCCGTAACTCACCCCCCTGATGAGAAATCGTTCTCGTTGCGCCTCGAGAAACTTTCCAGACACGACGGGCTGAGACACAGCCACTACTCCCCCTCTCCGAGCCCCGGGTGTGCTCGGCCGAGGAACCGGTTCGAACGTGGAATGTGAGCGTCAGATCTTCTGAATTTCAGATGAGCAGGCACGACGACAACCGCAAG
>QHWF01000020.1 GCA_003222455.1 Acidobacteriota bacterium | reverse complement strand
ATGGATCCGTATCCTGCAAGCGCGAGATCGTCGCGGCGGGAACGTCGAACGCATCCACGAGCACAAAGGCAAGATTGCTGGCGACGTTCTTCCGGCCGGTCACTTCGATCGTCAACGTATGGCTCGTATTGGCGAGGTCCAGTGCCGTGAACAGCGGTACCTGGACTTCCTTGGTCTTCGAATACGTATCGACCTCGGTAACGAAGCTGCCGTCCAGGAAGACGCGAGCGATGCCTTCCTCGACCCAGCGGCCGCCGATCCAACTGACCGAGGTCCCGGTGAACGTAAAGGTCGCCTGAGCACCGGCCTGATCCGAGGCGGTGGCACCCCCGTTGCTCAATGCCGCGTACATATCCGAGCGCCAACCCGGGCCGCTGTAGACAACGGACGGATCCGTATCTTCGAAGCGCGTCACCGGCGCGGGTGGAGGCGGCGGTGGCGCCGGCGCGTTGTTGGCCACTGTCACCGTCACCGGCGCGGAGGGGGTGCTGTTGCCCGCCGCATCGCGCGCGATAGCGGTAATTTTGTGCGAGCCATCGCTCGCGGTAGCTGTGTTCCACGAGACCGAATACGGTGCCGTCGTCGCTTCCGCGCTGCCGTTGATACCGTCGTCCAGTAGAAACTGCACGCCGACCACGCCGACGTTGTCAGAGGCGCTGGCCGTCACCGTCACCGTCGCCGACACCGTCTGGCCGTTGCTCGGCGAAGTGATGCTTACCGCTGGGGGCGTGGTGTCCGGGGCAGCCGGGGTGGTGGCGCTCGCGGGGCTGGACTGCGCCGAGAGATTGCCTGCGGCGTCAAAGGCGGCGACGGCGTAGGTATAGGTCGTGGACGGAGAGAGGCCTGTGTTTGGAAAGGAGGTCGCGCTCGTCGTGGCGATCTGGGTGCCGTTGCGGTAGACGCGGTAGCCGCTCACGCCCACGTTATCCGAGGAGGCCGCCCAGGAGAGATTGATCTGGGAGGAGGAGACGGCGCTGGCCGTCAGTCCCGTGGGCGCCGAGGGCGGCGTGGTGTCCGGAGCAGCCGGGGTGGTGGCGCTCGCGGGGCTGGACTGCGCCGAGAGATTGCCTGCGGCGTCAAAGGCGGCGACGGCGTAGGTATAGGTCGTGGACGGAGAGAGGCCTGTGTTTGTAAAGGAGGTCGCGCTCGTCGTGGCGATCTGGGTGCCGCCGCGGTAGACGCGGTAGCCGCTCACGCCCACGTTATCCGACGAGGCCGCCCAGGAGAGCTTGATCTGCGAGGAGGAGACGGCGCTGGCCGTCAGCCCCGTGGGCACCGAGGGCGGCGTGGTGTCCGGGGGCGGGCCATTCGAGACGGTGACGGTGACCGGAGCGGAGTTCCACCGGACGCCAAGGATATCTGTTGCGACCGCGGTCAAGGTATGCGAGCCATTGTTGGTGCTGGTGGTGTTCCAACTCACGGAGTAAGGCGCGGCGGAGTCGCTACCGATCAAATTGCCGTCCCGGTAGAACTCGACCCTCGAGACGGTGAGAAGACCGACGATGCTTACGCTCGCGTTGACCGGGACCGTGCCGAAGACGGTCGACCCCGAGCCCGGGGACGTCATCGTCACGATCAGGCTGCCCAGCTGCGCCTGAACCCGGGATGGAATCCAGGCCAGGCTGAAAGCCATCAACAGGGCCGCTGCCCAGACACTCTTTTTCGTGTTCTTCAGCATAGAGCGTGCATCCATTCGACCAGCCTCCCTTTCTAATCCTCGCGCCGCGAGCTTCGCTACTTACCGGTCATTGTCCAAGACGATCAATTTGGCTCAGGGGATGACATCGAACGCGTCGATCAGGATCCAGAAATCGCTCGAGAGCGTGTTCTTGCCTATCACCTGGATCGACAAGGTATGAGTCCCGGGAGCCAGAGCGCTTCTAAAGAAGTCGGTGTGCTGAGGTCCTTCCGTCTCGAAATACGTATCGAAGTCCTCGACGAAGGCTCCGTCCAGGAAGATGCGGGCCATCCCGCACTGCGGTCCGCGCGCGCCGATCCAGCGGATCCCCGTCCCGGTGAAGGTGATGGTCGCTTGCGCGCCCACCGTATGGGATTCCGCGCTGGCCCCTTCACTGTATGCCTTGTCGCGATTGTCCTGGATCCAATTCGGGCCGTAGGCGATGGCCGGATCGGTATCCTGATGGCGCGTTCCCGACATCGTCACCTCGAAGGCATCCACCACGATGAGGGGAGAAGTCGAGGCCGCGTTCTGCTCGCCGGTCACTTCGACCGTCAGGGTATGGCTCGTGTCGGCGAGGCCCTGTTTGGTGAATATCTCCGCCTGGATTTGTTCCGCAGCCGAATACGTATCGATCGGCGGGAACACGACTCCATCCAAGGTCACGCGAGCTTTCCCGGTCTGGGGCCCGCGGGCACCGATCCAGCTGATCCCCGTCCCGGTGAAGCTGATGGTCGCTTGCGCGCCTGTCGTCGTCGAGAGCGCCGCGATTCCGGCGCTCCACGCCCGGCTCGTATCGAAGGGCCTCCAGTCGGGAGCGACGAAGGACCCGGCGCTGTAGGTGATGGACGGATCCGTTTCCTGCAAGCGCGAGACCGTCGCGGCGGGTACATCGAAAGCATCTACGACGACAAATGCGTTCATCGCGGCCGCGTTCTGCCGACCTGTTACTTCTATCGTCAAGGTGTGGCGCGCGTTCGCCAGACCGGTTGCCGCGAACATCGGCACCCGTATTTCCTCGGTCTTCGAATACGTATCGACCTCGGTCAGGAAGACTCCATCCAGGGATATGCGCGCAATGCCGGTGCTGTCCGCGCGGCCGCCGATCCAGCTCACCGACGGCCCGGTGAAGGTGAAAGTGGTCTGCGCGCCCGGCGTCGTCGAGAGCGCGGCGCTCCCGCCGCTCCAGGTTTTCCTGGTGTCGCCTTGCGTCCAACTGCCGGCGTAGGTAACGGACGGATCCGTTTCCTCGAAGCGCGTCGTCGACCCCGGTGGCGGCGGGGGTGGCGGAGCATTGTTGGCGACCGTCACCGTCACCGTAGTGGATTCGGTGTGGTTGCCCGCCGCATCGCGCGCGACTGCGGTAATGGTGTGCGAACCGTCGCTCACTGAAGCGGTGTCCCAGGGGATCGAATACGGCGCGCTCGTGTCTTCGGCGCCCAAGTTAACGCTGTCTATTCTGAACTGCACGCCGACCACGCCCACGTTATCGGAGGCGCTGGCCGTCAAGTTGGTCGTGCCGGAGACAGTGGCTCCGGAGACGGGAGACGTGATGCTCACCGTCGGGGGCGTGGTGTCCGCGGGAGACCCGTTGGCCACCGTCACCGTCACCGGATCCGAGGTGGTGCGGTTGCCCGCCGAATCGCGCGCGACCGCAGTGATGGTGTGAACGCCATCGCTCGTGGTGGTCGTGTCAAAGAGAATCGAATACGGCGAGGTGGTGTCTTCCGCGCCGCCGTTGACTCTGTCCAGTTGAAACTGCACGCCGACGACGCCGACGTTGTCGGAGGCGCTCGCCCTCAACATCACCGTCCCCGATATCGTCGCGCCGTTCGCCGGCGACGTAATGCTCACTGTCGGGGGCGTCGTGTCAGCGGGAGGCGGTGGAGGCGGCGGAGCGGTGTTGGACACCGTCACCGTCACCGGATCCGAGGTGTACTGAACGCCGAGCAGATCCCGCGCGACCGCCGTCAGGGTATGCGAGCCATTGCCGGCGGTGGTCGTGTTCCAGGAGACCGAGTACGGCGCACTCGTGTCTTCGGCGCCGAGGTTGGCGCCGTCGAGTTTGAACTGAACGCCGCGGACGGTTATAAGACCGATGATGCTTACGCTTGCACTGACCGGGACCGTGCCGGAGACAGGCGACCCGGAATCCGGGGATGTCATCGTCACGATCAGGCTGCCCAGTCCCAGTTGCGCCCGAGCCTGGGTCGACATCAGGGCGAGCCCGGAAATCGCAAACAGCGCCACCGCGCCTGCACGCCTTCCGATCTTCAGCATGGATTGCTCCTTCCGAGCCCCCCCTGTTCAGCGCGGATTATTACCCCCCAACTATTAAGGGTCCGTGATCCGCGACACGCCGATTGCACTACGATCCGTGGAATCTGACTCGCGGCTCGAGCAGTAGCTCGTCGATCGTATGCAGCGGCGCGAGCGTCGCCGCATACCACTCGATCGTCCGTTCCAGCCCCGGCCGTACTCTCCACGCCGGCTCGTAGCCGAGAAGGTGTTTCGCCTTGTCGATGGCGGCCTGCGACAAGCGCACATCTCCGGCGCGCGATGCGCGATGGATCGGGCGCACCCCGCGCACGTGGGGAAAACGCGGCGCGAGCAACGAGCGGATCATGTCGAACAGCTCATTGAGAGTCGTCTTTTCGTTCAGCGCGATGTTGTAGACTTGGTTGACGGCAGCTGCGTCATCGGCCATGGCCGCGAGCAGATTCGCCTGGACTGCGTTGTCGACATAGCAGAAATCGCGGGCCGTTTCCCCGTCGCCGTTGATGAAGACCGGTTCCTCGCGGATCATGCTGGCAACCCATCTCGGGATCACCGCGGCGTGCGCCCCGTCGGGATCCTGGCGCGGACCGAACACGTTGAAGTAGCGCAGCCCGATCGAGCCGAATCCGTAGCAGCGCGCGAAAATCTCCGCGTAGAGCTCGCTCACGTATGTGGTCAGCGCGGAAGGCGACAGCGGCCGGCCGATCTCGGGCTCGACCCTCAGCAGCCCGGGCCGGTCGCCGTAGGTTGCGCTCGATCCGGCGTAGACAAATCGCGACACGCCGGCGCCGTGTGCAGCGACCAGCATGTTGAGAAACCCCGTGACATTGTTGTCATGGGCGGCGATCGGGTCTGAAATCGACCTCGGTGCGCTCCCGAGCGCCGCCTGGTGCAGCACGAAATCCACCGAGCGGCACGCCTGGCGACACGTATCGAGCGAGCGGATATCGCCCTTGATAAAGCGAAAATTCTCCCACCGGCCTTCGGTGACGGCGCCCTTCACCTGCACCAGGTTGCCCGGCTTCCCCAAGGAAAAATTGTCCAGCCCGACGACCCGCTGATCCAGCTTGAGGAGGGCTTCCAGGAGATGGGAGCCGATGAATCCGGCTACACCGGTGACGAGCCAGGTTCGGGGTCTGATCGTGATGCGCTCTTGTACCGCTTCGTACGTCGTCGCCATCCCCGTCCTTTCCGATGCGCGCCCCGGAATGAACACTGGCGCGGGACCGACGGTATTGTCGGAGTTCACTGTGTAGCGTGTGTGAGCCCCCGGATGGTCCGGACGGACCGTCAATTGGCCATCGCCTCCCTGGCGCCCGAGCGGGCCCGGCAGAGATCCAGGAGCAGGCGTTCGTACCGGTCTACCATCGTCTTTTCCGAAAAGAGCCTTTCGACGACGTCGCGGGCATTTTTTCCCATCCTTCTGGAAACTGTCTGGTCCGCCAGGGTCGCCAGCTTGTCGACGAGGGCTCTCGTATCACCCACCGGAAAGAGAAAACCGTTCCACCCCGGGACGATCATCTCCGCCGCGCCGCCGACATCGGAATGGACCAGAGGCATGCTCAAGGCCATGGCCTCGATCGCCGCGAGAGAAAACGCCTCAGTAAAGCTGCACAAGGCCATGGCATCGCAGGCGGCGATGTAGGGGCGGACCTCACGCTGGAGCCCCGTGATCACGACATCGCTCTCGATATTGAGCTCGCGCGCGCGGGTCTCGATCGCTGCGCGCATCTCGCCGTCGCCTATCAGCAGCGCCCGGGCCGGGATACCCCGCTTACGGAGCGTGGCGATCGCGTCGACCAATTGCAAATGGTTCTTTTCCCGGCGCAGCAGCGCCGGTACGCCGATCACGTAGTCCGCGTCGGAAAAGCCGAGCGCGCCGCGCAATGTCGCGCGCTCCCTGGGATTCCCTCCGTCGCAGAACTCCTCGGTATCCACGCCGTTGTAGATGACTTCGTTTCTCCGCGAGAACACCCCGCGACGCAGCCAGTGCCTCCTTTGTTTTTCGCATACGAAAACCGAACAATCCGCCATCCAGAAGAACAGGCGATAGATCATCATCTGGAGCCGCTCCTTCGCACCGAGGAGCCGTGTCGAGTGAAAGGTGACAATCAGCGGCACGCGCAGGCGCGTAAGACGCAAGGCCAGCCAGGAATGCATCAGTGCATACGGATTCGCGGAGACGATCGCCGACGGCCTGATGCGGGAAATATGAGCGGCAAAATCGACCAGGGCGCGTCTGTCGAAATAGCGGGCCGCATTGAGACAGCGCACGGTTCCGCCGTCGCGCAATTGAATGCGATTGAGCTGGGTGTCCACGTTCTTGATGTATACCGCGTGGCACTCGTGGCCGCGCTCCGCCAGGCGATTCATGACCGCGATCGAATGGCGCTCGGCCCCGCCGTAGGTGAACGAAGCCGTGACAAAAATCACCCTCGCCATGGCTCCCGCTCAAAGTCCGTGTTCGGAATTACGGATAGCAACGAACCAACCTCGGCCCTTGCCGAGCAACGCCGCCATCGCGGCATAGGCAGCCGCCAGGAGCACTCCGCCAACAATCAGGCGAACGAGCGGCCCGCTCGCGGCGAAATAGCGGCCGACCACGCTCCAGGCGAACGCCGCGGCCAGAGCGGCAAACAGCATCAACTGCCCGAGCGTGCGCCAGTCGTGCAGTCGCCGGACCGGAATCCCGGTACGGGAGGCAATGCGGCGCAGTACGAGAAGGTAGTCGATATAGATTGCAGTCACAGTGCCCGCCGCAGCCCCCGCCAAGCCGAAGGCGTGCGCCGAGAACCAACTGAGCGCGACTGAAACGACCAGGGTAACCAGGCTCACCCGCATCATGAACGCGCCTTGCCGCAGTACCAGCACGATGCTGGTGAGATCGAAGACGAGGGCCGCGTAGCCGACGATGGAGACCCGCATCACCGGCGCCGCGTCCACGTAGGCTGCGGTATAGATGATCGTCACCATCTCCTCGGCGAAGACGAAGGCGAAGGCGAGCAGCGGATTGACGAGCGCGCCGATCATGACGTTGGCGCGGCTGTTGAGCTGGACCATACCGGAGATGTCTCCAGCGGCCTGAAGGCGGCTCAAGCTCGGCAGGAAAGCGTGAAAGACCGACTGACGGCACAGTTGCACCAGCGACCCGAGTATCGTGGCGATCGAGAACGACGCGAACATGCCCACGGAGAAGAGCGTCGCCGCCACCCATTGGTCGGCCTGAAATCGCAGACCGTACAAGGCGCCCGCGGCGCCGTTCGGAGCCGCATACCTCAACTGATCGGAGAATGTGCGCCAGCGCAGAAGCGGCGCGCGCAGGCCATGATAGTGAGCGACGTAGCCCAACAGCAACGCCACCTTGAACGCCACGAACGCGAGGAGAACCAGCAGCACCGGCTCCAGCTCCCGCGTCAGAAAAGCAGCGAGGGACAGCGCTACGGCGCGCAATGCCGCGAGGCTGATCGTCGCCTTCGCCTGCCACATTACCCGTTCTTCGGCCGTGGGCAGTAGATCGAGGAGCGACGCGACTAGCCACAGCAACACGAATAGAGGGACAATAGCCTCGTGCCGCGCGAGATCGCGCACCGTTTCGGGCAACCAGGGATTCCAGGAACTGACGGCCCACGCCGCTATTAGGCCGGTAGCCGTGAGGAACACGAGCGCCTGGTTGATGTAGAGCCGCTTGGTGGCGCCCTCCGATCGCGGCAGGAAGTAATAGAGGCTCCCCGGCACCGCCATCGTCACGACAGCCATCACCGTCCCCACCGTCAGCCACAGCAGGCGGTACTGCCCGAAAGCTGAGGGATCGAGGCAGCGCGTCAGTACTACCGGGAGCAGAAACTGAAAGGCATAGTCGAATGCGTTCGCTACACCTAGGGAAAGAGCGCGCCGCCCGAGCCCATACACGCTCGGCACGCGCGCCCGTGCTTCAAGTCGGGCGCTCATCACCCGGTCCCCGGTTTGTGAACCGGCGCATTGACGCGCTGACCGTACATCATTCCGATCGCCAGCCAGAGGAAGGTCTGCTCAGGTCTCGGCAGCAGGCTGCTGTCGGTGAGGTAAGAGATCGACATGGCCACCAATCCGGCCGCCGCCCCCAGGTAGAATCCACGCAGGGTGGGGCTCAAAGCCGGGTCAACACTCAATGCGCGAAAGCCCTTCCAGATGTGGCCGAAATAGGCGCAAACGAGAATCAGGCCGGCCGCTCCCATGTCGAGGAGCGCCTGCAGGTACGCGTTGTGCGGATGCCCGGCCACCAGAATCGCTAGGCCGGCTCCCCTGCGCATGGGCTCGGACCAAAGAATCGACCCGAGGCCATGGCCGTAAATCGGGCTTCGCGGCACTTCGGGGAGAAGCGGCAGCCAGAGATGTTCGATGCGCCCCGCGCTGATCATGTCGGTTCCGCTTCCAAACCCGTGTCCAAACCCGGTTGTAACGCGGTCGTACACGGCGCCGGGAAGCAGGAACAGAGCGATGGCCGCCAGGAGAGCGCCAAAGATCAGGGTTTTTAAGTTTCGGCGCCACAGCAGAAACAGCACGTTGACCACGATGAAACCCAAGAAGGCGCCGCGCGAGAACGTGAGCATCAGCGCGAACACGACCGGCGCCATCGACGCAAACAGGGCGAACTTCAGCTTTGATTCCTTCGATTCCGCCCAGGTGAAGAGCAGCAGCGCGTAGGCGACCTCGTACATTCGACCCAGCTCGTTGGCGTGCATGCCGAGTGTCGACAGGAACTCGCGCGAGGTGCTGCTCGCCAGCTCGGCCAGCGAAACCCCGGATTGGTAAACATACACGATGACCATAAAGCACATCACCCAGATCGAGATCAGCGTGGGAATCAGGAATTTTTCCGGCTTCTCGGACCTCGACACCGCCGCACCGACCAGCAGCGCGAAAATCACGATCAACAGCGGCTTGACCACCAGTTCACGGACGTAGCCGGTAACAGTGTCGAACTCGAGAAGGCGGTTAAACAAGATGGGCGGGATGTCGCCGAAGTGGGGCACCCCCAGCGCCCCGGCGATGAGGATCGGCACGATATACAGCCAGAGCAGCGGGCGCGGCATGAAGCGACCGAGGCTGCGTTCGGACAGCCCGCGAAACAGGTACGAGCCCAGCGCCCCGACCAGCAGCAGGTTCAAGGGATTGAGGCCATTAATGCCGAGTATCGCGTGCGGAAAAAAGCGGCTGCTCGAAATCGGCATCAGCAGGATGAGGAGCACCACCCCGATGCGAAAATCGAGCATGATGAATGCGCAGCCCACCAGTGCCGCGCACAGGTACAGGGCGTTCAGCCCGGTGAGTGCGACTACGAACCCCCAGAAGACGCCGAGCAGCGCGATCCCGGCGAACACCAACCCAGGGGGAACCCGCCGCTCCAGAACCAGGGACATTCTGGTCAGGGCGGTTCAAAAGGCGTTGAATACGGTCCCGACCACGCGAACGCCCGTATCGCCCAACTCCCGGATGACGCCGGTCGTATCGGCAAGACGGGTGTGGTCTTTGCGGGCGAGCATGACGACATTACCTGCCCGGAAAGCGACGTTCTGCGCATCCGCGTAGAGCTTCGCCGGTGGCGTATCGAAGAGGATGACGTCGAACTCGGTCCACATTTCCTGCAGGAAAGCGCCGAGTGCGGGACGGGACAGCAACTCCTGTGGGTTGGGCGGGGGTGCGCCGGCTGGCAGAAGCGAAAGCCTCCCGAATTCCCGGACGGGCGCCACTGCGCCGCGATCGGCGCGGCCGGACAGAACCGCCGAAAGGCCGACCCGGTCGGGGACGTTGAAGATCCGATGCTGTCGCGGCGTGCGCAGGTCGGCATCGACTAGAAGCGTGCGTTCGCCGAGCTGC
The DNA here is from genome assembly GCA_003222455.1 of Acidobacteriota bacterium. Classification (GTDB taxonomy): domain Bacteria; phylum Acidobacteriota; class Vicinamibacteria; order Vicinamibacterales; family CAVVIG01; genus QHWF01. Next base: position 5,711 of record QHWF01000020.1, on the reverse strand, counting down.
GAAAAGACCACGGCAAGGTTGGCGGCCACATAGCTGCGTCCTTCGCCCGAGCCCGGGCTGGCGATTGCCAGCGCCCGGTGCTTGACCCCGGCCTTCGACCAACGCATCAACAACTGGGTGCGCAGCGCCCGCAGCTCCTCGGCACGGGGATGAAACGGTTCGTACGCGACGACGAGTTCGTTGCTGATGCTTTCGTTGCCGGGCAAAAGGTGGGGAAGATCATACTGCTTGGCGACCGCACAACGCAGGTCGTCCTCCGTAATCAACCCCAAACGAAGCGCCGCTTCGCCGAACCTCAATCCGTTCGTTTGCTGCAACTGCATGACCTGCTCGATGCCCTCGACGCCGAGCTTCCCCTCTTCCGCGAGAATGCTGCCGATGCGACGGTCATAACGTGCAAGGACGCGCCCCGATCCTTCGATCGGCAAGACATTCTCCTGGGGATTCACCGGCATTCTTCAGCCTGGATTCGGCAAGGCTCGCGCGGTATCCCTAGGCGGGCCGAGCAGGCGGTTTCCAGCAGGTTGCCAAGTATTGAGGACGACAAGCAGCGGGACGTCCAGATTCAGGTCGCTGCGCGAGCGCACCCTGCGGTCGAACATCTCCATCAGCATCACGATGCCGATACCGAGTATCGTTCCGACCACCACCGACAGGGCGATGTTGAGGGGAATTTTGGGCAGAGAAGGTTTCCCCGGCACGGCTGCCGAGTTGAGCACGGTAACGTTGGTTTGGCTCGCACGGCTCTCGACCTGGCTGACAACGTGGCGCTGCATGGCGGTGTCGTAGGCCCGTTCCGCGGACTCCACATTGCGCCTGAGCACCGTGAATTCATTTCGATTGTCCTTGAGCTCGAGCAATCGCGCGCGCTGCGCCGCCATCGCTTTCGTGAGATCCGCCTCGCGCTGGCGGCTCTGGCGCGCCGAACTCTCGATTCCCGACACAACCTTCCTCATTTCTGCGTCGAGCTTCTCGCGCAGGCTGCGGTTCTCGGAGACTTGACGCTGGTACTGTGGATAGTTGCTGCCGTACTGCGTGGCCAATTCGCGCAGTTTCGCTTCTCCCTGGTGGAGATCTGTCTTCAGCCTCTGAATGAACGGATTGTCGAGAACGTCCGGCAGCCTGTCCAGGGACCCGCCGCGTTTGCGAAATTCGCGCGCCTGCTGTTCCCGGGCATTCCATTGGAACGTCTGTTCCTGCGCTTTCACCACCTGCTCCGACAGCGCTCCCAGCCGGGTGCTATCGACGTCGGAGCGCTCGTCAACCGAGACAATTCCCTCCCGCTGGAGATAATTCGTCAGCTTCGCCTGGGCATCCTCGAGATTGACCCGCAAGGTCTTCAGTTGTTCGTCATACCACTCTGCAGCCTGCCGCGTCGGTTCCACGCGCAGCTCGAGCATCGTGTCGATGTAGCCCTTGGCGAACGCGTTGGCGATACCCGCCGAATGGCGGGGGTCGGCGGATGAAAACGTGACCTGGATGATGCTGCTTTGCGAGGTTTCCACCTTGAGCTTGCTGAGCAGGCTATCGACCAACCAGTCCTCGACCGACCCGTAGCCTCCCGCCGCATTCTCGAAGTCCGCGCGCGTCGAAGGGTTCTCCGCGAGCTTCAGGTCCTGCACCACCTTGCGCGCCACTCTCTTGCTGGTGATGATATCCATCTGCGTCTGCAGGTAGCTGAGTTTCTCCTGCGGGAGAATCAGGGGGAGGACATTGCTCAGCGACTGTTCGTTCTTGGCGTCCACCAGCAGCGACACCGTCGCTCGATAGGTTTTCGGTAGCAGGAAGCTCACCACGGTGGCGGCTAATACGGTGGCGGTCAGCAATATCGCAAATACGCCAAAGCGCGCGCGTAGGGCGAGCAGAAATTGGTGGATGCTCACGATGTGCCGGCGTCCGATGAAGTCGCTCGCGCTTCCCTAGAACAGGCTTTCCCGGACGTAAATCACGTCATCGGGCTGCACGGGATCGGTCAGGTGCGCGTCGATCGCCTGAAATGTCCCGTCCGGTTTCCTGCGGCGGATCTTCAAGCCACGGTCGGTGCCGCGCGGCGTCACCCCGCCCCCGACGGAGAGCGCCTGCATCACCGTCATGGCCTGCTCCAGGCGATAGGACCCCGCGCGCTGCACCTCCCCGTAGATGTAAAAGACGGGAGCGCGTTGCACAAAAATCGTATCGCCGTTCTCCAGCTGAAGGTTCCGTGACAAATCGCCCGTGCGGTACATGGTTGGCACATTGATTTCCAGTCTTGCCGTCTTGCCGTTGCGCGTGACCATCACGGTGACATGGTCGTCCCCTGCCGGGGTCACCCCGCCGGCGAGCGCAAGGATGTCGGTCAGATTCGAGCTGGTGTCGTCGAGCGGGTAGCGCCCCGGGCGGGCGACCTGTCCGAGCACCGATACCTGCCGGCTGCGCACTCGCACGACGTTGAGGCTGACCTGGGGTTTCAGCACGAACCTTCCCCTGACCAATTGCTTGGCAATCTCCGCCTCCGCTCCCGCGGGCGTGAGCCCGGCCATCACGACCTCGCCGATCAGGGGAAAGGTGATCGTGCCCCGCGAGGAGATACGTGTCTCGGTCGTCAGATCGGGGTTCTGGAAAACAGTGATGCGGACGGAATCGCCTTCCCCGAGAGTTTCGCGAGACTGGCCAAAGGCCGCAGTTGGCAGCGTCATTGCCGCCGCACACAGCACGAGTGAGCTGAATTGCAAACGCATAGACCGCAAGGATAGCCGCACGACGTTTATGGATGATTTCGCGGTCTGATCCGATCGGACTACCAGAAAGAAGGCCGACCGCTAGACACCGGCAGATCCGTCCTCGAAACCCAATCGCGTTTACGCGGCTCGTCCGGTACCGCGCGTCGGCTTTGCGCTGCAGACATCTGCGCGCTTACTGATTGCAGCCCGTCTTCACGTTCCGCAGGCGGCGCCTCCTATACGAGACGGAATCCGGATTGCGGAAACACGGGATCTCTCGCGTGAATTTCTCTCTTTTTCAGTGCGATTTCGGGCTTCGCAGACCCTTGGCTCTTTCGAGCTAGTTAGTAGTTTCAGCGCTACTACAACGAACTGTTCCGGCTGATCTTTAACTCCGGCTACGTCGGGGCAAACCCTAAGAGTCCCTAAGGTTTTTCGAAGTTACCTTAGTGACTTATGTGAATTCCGGCAGCGTAATAGGTTTATGCCTTTGTCATGATGATGCCACTTGTTGTAACGAATCAACTACAGAGGCGATCATGAATCTTTCGAACCATTACCTATCGATCCCCACGGTATGCAGGCACGCAGCTGTTGCAATACGCGCGGCGGCCTTTGCGCTTCTCGTGGGCGTAGCCTTGCCTGTCGCGGCGCAAACCGCGCCGGGCAAGACCATCCAGACCTTCCTTCTCTACTATGGTGGAGGCCCCACTCTGGTCGCCTCCGACGCGGCGAGGCTCGCGAAATTCGATCTGCTCGACTTTGACCGCTTCCGCTACAACCAGATCGGTTCGAACACCTGGGCGGCGATCAAAGCCCTCAATCCCAACATGAACATCTACCTCTACGTAGACGGCCCGAATATGTACAACGATCAAGACGCCAATTCCGCGATAAACATCAACACGCTCGCTAGGTACAACGTCTCGCGCGGACACCCCATGGGGAGTTTGAACGGCAATCATCCCGAACTCTTCCAGCTTGATTCCGGAGGAAACCGCATCTACAACAACGTCTACTCGAATCCCGGCGCCAATCATTACTTCTACCTCATGGACTTTGGCTCCTCCGCATACCAGTCGTATTGGGTGACCGCGCTCAAGGCCGACATCGCTGATCAGCCCTGGGTCGCGGACGGTGTCTTCACCGATGACTGCATCGCAGACCAGGCTCAGTCCGGCTACAACGCGACCTCCGCAAAGTATCCCACCGACGCCACGTTCTCCGCTGCCATGAATACCTTCGTGAGCGCCATATCAACAGGGCTACACGGCTACGGCCAGAAACTCTGGTGCAATAAGGGCGAGACCCGTACGGCTATCGGGAGTGCCGCGTGGCTTTCTCTCGATGCCAGTGCAAGCCCTCCGGACGTGTTCCTTGAAGAAGGTGCCTTCGCCGTGATGTGGGGACCCTGGGCGACCCAGTTCCTCCAGGAGTCGGAATGGAAAAGCCAGATCGACACGATGAAAGCTCTCACGCACACCAAAGCTGCTATGGTGAGCAGCACAGCGCTTGCAGCGGGTCAGTCGGGGTCGGACAACTTCGGAAATCCCGTCACCTTCTGGCAGACTCTTTGGTACTCGATGGGATCTTTTCTCATCGGCAAGAACGATGTACTCAACAATGCCTACTTCAGTTTCCACGGCGGTGATAGCGACTACAACAAGATCATCTGGTACGACGAGTACGACAACATCGACCTGGGCAAGGCCCTGGGCTCGTACACCGTTACGACGATCGCCGGCGTGAATATCTACTCGAGGGAGTTCGAGAAGGGCTACGTGTATGTCAATCCGACCGGCAACGTGGCGTCGGTGGCCCTGCCGCAGGCGGGCCGGCAGCTCACGCACGACAACCTGCTGTCGCCACTCGCCTCGCTCCCGCTCGTGAGCTCGATCTCCCTGAGCGGCCATAGTGCCGGTATCGTTCTGAAAACAGCTGTCGCTCCGGTCGACACGACCGCTCCGTCAACCCCCTGTCCTGGAGCGCTTCGACCGACAACGTCGGGGTGACCGGCTACCGTGTCTACCGCGCTGGTACTTTGCTTGCCACTCTAGGCGCGGTGACCGCGTATCAAAACACCGGCCTCACCCCCTCCACCAGCTACTCCTACACGGTCCAGGCGCTTGACGCGGCGGGGAACGCTTCCGCTCAGTCGGCCTCGGCGGGCGCGACCACTCAAGTCGCCCCCGACACCCAAGCCCCCTCCGTCCCCACCGGGCTCACTGGAACGGCAGTGTCAGCCACTCAGATCAATCTGACCTGGAATGCCTCAACCGATAACGTCGCGGTGACCAGCTATCAGGTCTACCTCAACGACGCGATGATCGCCAACACGCCCGCGACGTCATTCCAGCATACCGGCCTGACCGCGGGCACCACATACAACTACCGCGTGAGCGCCGCCGACGCTGTCCCCAACTATTCGGCCTGGACCGTCCCACCGGTCTCGGTAGCTACGCCCGCGGCAGCGGACACGACCGCCCCCTCGACCCCGACCGGACTTCTTGCGTCCGCGGTCTCCTCTTCACAGATCAATCTCTCCTGGGCCGCTTCCACCGACAACGTGGGCGTGACCGGCTATCGCGTCTACCGCGCAGGCACTTTGCTTGCCACACTAGGAGTGGTGACCACGTATCAAAACACCGGTCTCACCCCTTCCACGACCTACTCCTACACTGTCCAAGCGCTTGACGCGGCGGGGAACGCTTCCGCCCAATCGGCCTCGGCGAGCGCGACCACTCAAGCCGCGTCCGATACCACGGCCCCCTCGGTCCCCGGCGGCCTGGCCGCGGCCGCGGTATCCTCTTCACAGATCAACCTGTCCTGGAGCGCTTCGACCGACAACGTCGGGGTGACCGGCTACCGTGTCTACCGCGCTGGTACTTTGCTTGCCACTCTAGGCGCGGTGACCGCGTATCAAAACACCGGCCTCACCCCCTCCACCAGCTACTCCTACACGGTCCAGGCGCTTGACGCGGCGGGGAACGCTTCCGCTCAGTCGGCCTCGGC
>QHWF01000464.1:417-4231 GCA_003222455.1 Acidobacteriota bacterium | reverse complement strand
GCGCTCGGGTTCGCTTCCGAGCGCCGCGGCTTCGGCAAAACGGGCGAGGAGCCAGCCGCCGTTGTTCAGCGGCGTTTCAAAGCTGTCGAGGGTCGCGCCCCTCCCCACGGCGATCGCGCGGTAGCGCTCCACGCTCAACTGCTGGCGGATGCTCTGGAACAGCGCCTCCGCGAGCGAGTACACACGCAGGCGCCACTCTGCGGCGGGCCGGGTCCGCGCGTCGTCCAGGATTCGCGCTGCATCGGCGAGCGCCTGCCGCGACTCGCCGGTCCTGACACTGCGCAGCCGCTCGAGCGCACGTTCCTCAACGCTCGTTTCATGCAGGAGCCGGCTGCGTACATGCGCGTCATAGTAAGCGCGATAAAGCGCCTGCAGGAACCGCCAGTTGCGCAGATCCCGCGGCGAGGCCGCGCGCTCCAGCGCCTGGAACTGCTCGAGCGTGGTGTAGACGGCGACATTGGCCGCGAGCGGACCGCGCCAGTTTTGCTCGAGCGCAAGCAATCCCTGCGTGAAGGAGTCGGTGTAGCGCTCCCCGTTGAAGTAGCGGCTGTAGTCGCGCAGAATCTGCACGACGTCGGCCTTCGGATCCCATCCGAGTCCGCTCCACACGATCTTGTTCACATCGTCGTTGCACCCTTCCGAGTAGGTGATGAAGTCGGATGCGTAGGGCAGTGCCGCGCGGAAGATCACCGCCTCGTCGAGCGGACGCGGGTTGATCTGCTCGCGTTGCGACGTCAGCGCGTGGGCGATGTCCCAGTCCTGCACCGGATATTGCGAGCGGAGACTGTGGGTGATGTCCGGGTAGTGGCGGATGCGGTAGCGCCCGGGGACGTTCGCGCGCAGGATCGGCAGGCTGTCGCGGACCTGCGGCCCGAAGACGACGCCTGTCAGCCAGTCCGGCTCTGTTTTCAGAATCTGGTAGAACTCGTCGATCCAGGCCTTTGTGAAGCCTTGCGGCGACACCCACATCTGGAGCTTCGGGTGGTATTTGCGGAGGCTCGCGGTCTGGCGCTCGAGCAGGGCCATGAGGTGCCGCGGCTCGGTGTGCCCCGGGTCGCCGCCGGGGACGAACACCGCGTCGACGCGTTTCAGCTTGGACAGAACGTCCGCCCATTCCTTCAGCGCGAACTCGACTTGCTTCGGATCGCCGTAGTCCTTGTCGAGGGCGGGATACCAGATCCAGACATCCTGCGCGTACTCGTCGGCGATGCGGGACATTTCCATCATCATCGGCATCTGCGGCAACGTGAAGTGAGGGCTGTCCGGCTCGTCGTCCGTGCGCGGCGGCATCAGCTCGATGGCGTTCGTGCCGAACACGGCGAGGTCGCGTATGTACTGCTCCCACATGGGCACGTCCCACGCGTCGTAGGAGTTCGTCTTGGGGCGGTAACCGAGCTGGTGTCCGCGAAGGGCGGTCTGAGGCGTCGAGACGATCGACAAGCTGCCCGGGAGCCGCAGCGCGCCGCCGGTCATCCGCAGTTCGCGGAGCAGCCTCCCGACACCGAAGAGGATGCCGCGTGCGTCCGCTCCGAGCACCAGCACGGTGGGGGCGGCACGGCCAACCATGCTGACCGCGAGACGGTAGCCCTCCGCGCCAGGGGCCGGATCGGCGGTGCCTGCTCCGCGCAGCGCCGCCGCAGCCCAGTTCGCTGCGCTTGCGGACGGGCCGACCGCGATCACCGGGACGGCGTCAGGCGGCCACTGCGAGGCGACGGGCAAGCGCACGTTCGTCCGCTTCTCGACTTCTTCTACCAGAACGCGAACGGCGGTCCTTTCCTGCACGCTCAGCGTTTCCGGTGTCACGATCCTCGCGCGTGTAAGGTCTACGAAGCTCGTGTCGCGATCGGTAGACGAGGAGGATGCCGGCGGGCCTTGTTCGGCCGCAGGCCCTGTTGCGAAGAAGGACAGCAGCAAGGCCGCGAGGAGGCGAGGAGGCGACGCGCTGGAGACGGCTTTTGGCTCTCGGCTCATAGAGCCCTTTTTTCAACCGCTAGCAGGCTGCTGAAAAACGCAGCCTGAAGTGAAAAGTTAAAAGAGAAAAGTTAAAAGCAAGCGGAAAATCGCACTTTTCTGTTTTGGCTTTTCAGTTTTAAGTTCAGGTCGGCGCCTTTTTCAGCGACCTGCTAGGTTCCGTCTGGAAGCACATACGGCGCGCGATACGTGCGGCCGAGAAGCTTGTCGGCCTCTTCGTCGCCCTCGAACCGCTCGGTTGCGCCGTCGAACTTCAGCGATCGGCCGACGCGGTAGGAAATGTTCCCCAGGTGGCAGAGCGTCGTCGACAAGTGGCCCTCTTCAATTGGCGCCTTCAGGTCCTCCACTTTGCGCGAACGTACGCATTCGATGAAGTTTTCGAAGTGTGGCTGGCCAGGGTCGCGCTTCTCGTCGGCAATCAGAGTGGGGCCGGGCTCGTTCTTCCGTCCGAAATACACTTGCGCGCTGTCGTCGCCCACTTTCATCCAGCCTTTGGAGCCAAAGATGTAGATCCCCTGCGCCTCGCGCGGACCACTGAACCAGTTGCGCAGGTCGCAGTGAAGCTCGGTCCCGTCCGCATATTGATAGCTGGCATATTGCGTATTCGGCGTCGCCTGATCCGTGCGGTCGCCCGCCTCATACAGGCCGCCGATGCAATGAACTGAGCGAGGGTGTTCCCGTTTTCCAAGCAGCCAGCGAACCGCGTCCAGCGAATGGACTCCCGTGTTGCCAAGGTCGGTCGTGCCGTATTCCCAGAAGAAGTGCCAGTGATAATGGAAATGATTTTCGTTGAACGGACGAGCGGGTGCCGGACCGAGCCACAGGTCGTAATGAACGCCCGGCGGTTCAGGGCTGTTCGCCGCCACACCGATCGGATCTCTGGCGCGATAGACGACGATCTTCCCTCCGTGGACCGCTCCCAGTCCTCCTTCGCGCAGGAACTGGACCGCCCTGGCGAGCGCGCCGCCGCTGCGCCTCTGAGTTCCGGCCTGTACCACACGGCCATATCGTCGAACGGCCTCGATCATCTTTCTTCCCTCGACGATGTTGTGGCTGACCGGCTTCTCGACGTAGACATCCTTTCCTGCCTGGCAGGCCAGGATGGTCATGAGGGCGTGCCAGTGATCGGGGGCGGCGATCGTCACGGCATCGACGTCCCGGTTGTCGAGCACGCGCCGGAAATCCGTTTCCGTCTTCGGACTCCCCCCATACTTCTGCGTCAGGAGGGACAGTGAATCCTTGAAATGGCGCTCGTCAACATCTACCACATGGGTGATTCGGACGTTGGCGATACCGGCGAGATGCTCGTAGTGATCCTGTCCCCGGCCTCGCGTGGTCCAGGTTGGATGGCCCTTGTTGGCGCCGCGAATTCCAATGATCGCGACGTTGACGATGTCATTCGGGCCTGGTCGCGCATGGCTTCGCTTCGGTAACGACAGAGCCATTCCAGCAGTCGCGGCGAACGTGTTTGCAATGAAGCGACGACGGTTCATGGCTAGTCTCCTGATCGTGACCTTCGCTGCAACCTTGAGCGATTCCGAGACGAGACTCACTGACGGCCGGCGGCTTCTTGGCTCCACCCATCGCCTTCAGCACGCTGGTGTCATGAACGTTACGGGAACGTGAGCGCCAACGCGCCCGTCGCTTCGCGCGCCGTCACCTCGCGTGCGGCCAATTGATAGGTCCCGGGCGCGAGCATCGTCGCAACGCCTTCGGCAACCAGCGCACGGTTGCCACGCCCCGCTTCCGGCCGCGACAACCCGGTCACGCGCGCCAACTCGCCGGGAATCGTCAGCCCCGCTCCGACCAGAAAACAGCGGGCGATTTCGCGCAGCGCGGTTTC
>QHWF01000464.1:0-387 GCA_003222455.1 Acidobacteriota bacterium | reverse complement strand
CGTCCAGACATACGTGAACCTCGGTTGGTAGAAGACGGCGCTCGGCATGACGATCATCGCTGCCTGAAGTTCATCGAGGCCCCGGTTGAACGCCGTGCGATCTTTCACACCGGACTCATCGCGCAGGTCCGATGTGCTCATCTCCCATTCGCGCCGGACCACCCGCAGGATCGCCTGCGCGGGTCGGGTCAGTCGTCGTTTCTCCTCTGATCGACGCAACCCCCACACGGCGTGAAAACAGGGAATCATGCGCGGCGCGAGAAACATCGCCTTGCCGGACGCGAGTTTGGCATAGTAGACCTTTCCGCGTCCGACCATCTCGTCCTTCAACACCCAGGTGAGCGATGCCTCCGGGTCTTTCTGGACGTTCGGCGGCATCACGGCGTC